>CALLPO010000024.1 GCA_938015605.1 uncultured Candidatus Altimarinota bacterium
AACCTGGTTAGCTAAAAATAAGGAATTAAGAGGAGATCTTATTATTGCTTCAAAAATGGTAGGGATTGGCTTGCCTTGGATTAGAGAGGGGAAAGGATTGATAGCTGAAGATATGCAGGAAGCTGTGAATGGTTCATTGGAAAGAATGCAAACAGAATATATTGATCTATATCAACTTCACTGGCCACAAAGAGGAGTGAATAAATTTGGGCAAATGAATTATGATGAAAAAGCATTTACTTCAAAAGAAAAAGAAGAAGCACATATTCTTTCAATTTTGGAAGCTTTTGATGAATTAAGAAAGCAATGAAAAGTAAAATATCTAGGACTGTCTAATGAAACACCTTGGGGAATAATGAAATTTCTTGAAATAGCTGAGAAACATAATTTACCAAAGATTCAAACAAATCAAAATCCATATAGCCTTATTCAAAGACAATATGAAGTATGACTTTCTGAAGTGAGTATGTTTGAAAATGTTTGATTACTAGCATATTCCCCTTTAGCTGGTTGAATATTATCTGGGAAATATCAAGATTGAAATATGCCTAAAGGTTCACGTTATGAAATGTGGGGCAATGAAAGAATGGGACAAAATCTTAATTCAAGAACACTTGCTTTTGTAGATGATTTACAAAAAATTGCAGATAAAGTATGAGTATCAGTTTCTGTACTTTCAATAGCTTGGGTGAGTAGTAGATCATTTGTACATTCAAATATTATTTGAGCAACAACAATGGAGCAACTCAAAGAAAATATATCATCAGTAAATGTTGTATTAGAACAAGAAATTATTGATGAAATTGATGTTCTATTTACAAATAATCCAAATCCAGCTACATTCTAGATTATTTATCTTAATTATAATATGATGGAAAAGACAGAATTGATTACTAATACATCAGAAACAATATCAAACAAAGGGAATGAAGTAATAGTATTCTCAGATAGAGGAGGAATTATCACTTCAGTTAAAATAAAATGTGTTGAGATCTTGTACCAAGATATGTATCAAGAAACACTTCTTGATTATTCAAAAAGTGTGAAGTGAGGAATACCATATATGTTTCCAAATGCTTGACCATTAACACCTGAAGAGAGAGAGAAGTCATGAATAAATCTTCCTCAACACTGATTTTGAAGAATTAATAAATGGGAAAAAGTACAATCTAATAATATTGATGAATATATTCAAGAATTGAATTTTACTGAATCAGAAAGCTTTGCTTTTCAATGAAAAGTAACAAATACTATAAAAATATTAGAAAATTGAATTGAAATTATTCATGAAATAGAAAATAAGGGTACTGAAAATATGCCTATTTCTACTTGACTACACCCATATTTTAGAATTCCTGAGTGAAAAAAAGAAGACATAAAATTCAATTTAGACTGAGGAGAGAAAGTTAAAAATTCTATAGATATTTGGTGAAATGATGGAACTATATCTTTTGATAATCCTTGAATACCATTTGATGTTGATATTCCATGATTATGAATACTTACAATAGAGGTTTCATCTGAGTATAAAAAGTTTTGGGTGCGGTCACTACCTTGAAAAGATTTTGTTTGTATTGAACCAGTAATGTCAGATGAGTGAGGAATTGTAAATAATCCAATTATTGTTAATCCAGGTGAAATTAATTCTAACTTTATGAAAATTAGTGTAAATGTTAATTTATAAACTAAGAAAAAAGAACTAATTATTATTAGTTCTTTTTTTGTCTTAGAAATCAAATAGTCATTCTATGTCTTCAAAATCATCTTGATAATCAGCCCTTACATCTTCCAGTTTAACAACTAGATATGTAATAAGTACTTTTAGTTGAGGTTTTGATTTAGCAATTGTATTTAATTTAGAGATAATTATATTTATTCTTTTTACTTTATTTTCACTGGATAAGTTAGAAGCATCTAATTTTTTCTTGAAATTAGTAATTATGGTATTAGCTCTTTTCTGAGTTTTATCACTAAGAGTTGTTTTTTTCACTACTTTTTTTTCACTATATTCTTTTTCTACATATTGTTTCTTAGCTTCATATTTTTTTTCTGAAGTTTCACTTTCTTCTTTTTCAGCTAAATAGATTACATTACTACAAGCTCTATATTTTGAATCTCAGTCTTGTTCATAATATCATCTAAAGACATGACATACTCTCCAATATCATTTCTTGTATTTAACTTTATTCTCATTTTGTTCAACCTTTCATACAAACATTGTTTTATCATCTGGATATGTAGGTTGTTTTGAACTCTCAGAATGAACAAGTTTGTAATATCTGAAATCATCATCTTCTGCTTTACTCCATTCAAACTCAACAGAGTTTCAATCAATACTAGATTTTAATGTTGGTACATAATCAGGGACATAATAATCATAGTTATTATCATATGTTTCATCTCATGCATTAGATGAAGAAATAGTTCCTATAAGTATAAATAGAGACATCATTAATAGTGCAATAGTCTTTTTCATATAAATATTATTAATAAATAAACTAACTATATAGTAACAGATCAGCTATTAATTTCAAGAAAATAAAAAAACTCAATTAATAAATACTATTAAATAGAGCTTTTGGATATATTCTGGAATGCAGATACAAATGAGATTTGTTATGTAGAAAAGCATTTTTAAGTATTATATTTTCTTAAAAAATTCACACCTTAAAACCATTTTTCCTGATTCAATTAAGTCTACATCATCAGTGAGTTTAATGTTTTTAAATTTGTCTCATCTTTTAATATCAGCTCATCATTTAACTGGAAGATCTTTTATTGCAGCAACTGTTTCTCAGCCAAGTAATTGAACTCAATTTGCATCTTTGAATACTAATTTTTCCTCTTCATCATAAGTACTCACAGTATTATAATTAACCCATTCACCATTCTCATCATATTCTCAGTTCTCCCAATCAATCTCTTCATAATCTTTTCACATACTTTTTTATTTAATAGCTATTGAAAATAGTATAATTAAAATAAAGCTTTGTAAAATTTCTTTTGACATTAATTACAAATAAATAATAATAGAGTTATATTCTTAAGAAAAAACTATGAAAAATATTATTATAAACATAAGAAGAAGACTTTGCGAGAATTTCTCATAAAGTCATTATTTAGATGTTGTAATAATATATAGATAAAAACTTCCTGAGAAATTCAGGAAGTTTTTTATTAGTTAAATTTTATAGTATGAAAGAAATATTACCCAGAAGCAAGTGAAAAACATAGTTCTTATTTAGATATTTATAAGAAAGAGAAGTTTCTTGTATTAAAGATTAGTTGAGAGTTACTGTTAGATGATGATTTTCAATGATTTATAGACTATGTGAAGTATTTATATATACAGAAAATACCACTTATTATTATTTATTGATGATGAAATCAAATATCAGAAGAATACTATAATAATACTTGAGAAAAAAGAAAGAAAGCAGTAAATGGTAAGAACATAACTACTGAGGATATCTTAAATCAGTGAGTTATTCCTGCTTATCAAAAAATTGCAAAGCAGTTACAAGAAGCTTTCTGATATGAGAATATAAATTGATTTACCTCATCAGATATTATAGCTACTCATGTGAAAGAGTTGTGAAAAGTATGAATTCCTGAAAAGTTTAGTAAACAATTAGAGTTAGATAAAATTAATCTTATTCCATTTGTTTGAACAAATATTGATGGATGAGAGCTATTAAATATTAATGCGGATGATATTGTTGAAAAAGTATCAGAAGATATTTCTGAGAAAGTTTCAAATATTATATTTTTAACATGAAGTTGAGGATTGGTTAATAAAGAGTGAAATATTGTTTCATTTTTAACTCAAAAGAAATTGAAGGCTATTTTAGATTGAAAACATAATAATATTTCAGTTGATTGATGAATGTTGAAAAAATTAGAGTCAGTATATGAACTCTTTAAACATTGAGTGAAAAAAACCACTATCACAAATCTTTGATGATTAAAAAAAGAACTTGAAACAGTTGAATGAAGTGGAACAATGATTGTAAATATTGAAGAGGCTTGTTTTAGTAAGCTTAATAATTTTGACTTATTTCAGGAAATATATGAAGCACAATATAAAAAAAAGAATTGGAAACAAAGGACTCAGAAGGAATTAGAAAAAATCTCTCAAGACTACATTATTCTTAGCTTAGATTGAACTATTCTTGGATGATATTATTTATGAGAGATAGATATTGATTGAGAAAAATGAATGCTTCTTGAGAATATATTTGCATCAAAGCAGTCTGGAGGAATTTGATATGTATTATGAGATCAAATTAAAAAGAATAATAAGATATTCACATATACTCAAAAAGAAGATTTTTTTCAAAAACTTTGATTCAAAAAAATCCCTTGAAAGAAGTCAGACACATGAGCATGTTTGTTTAAGTATGAAAAAGAATGACTTTAAAGACAATAGTTTTGAATAAAGTATTAAAATCAATATAATCTAGAAAATTAAAAAATATTAAAAATATACTAATGAAAGAAGAAATAATAGAGCTTTTACAAACTGTAATTCAAGAGAATTATGATTTAGACTTACAAGATATAGATTTAAAGAATCCACCCAAAAAGAATTTATGAGATTATGCTTTTAATTGTTTTTTTTCATGAAAATATCTTAAAAAGAATCCAATAGAAACGGCTGTTGAATTAGCCTCAATTTTAGAAAAAGAAGATCTTATTGAATCAGCAACCCCAGCTGGACCATATATTAATATCAAAGTGAATAAAAATAGTTTTGCATGAAA
>CALLPO010000025.1 GCA_938015605.1 uncultured Candidatus Altimarinota bacterium
AACTTTAAGTGTTCAAAGAAGTCATGCATATACCTCTCAATATTTTTCATCACTTGTAAGTTTTCCAAAATATTCTTGTAAACTTACCCATGTTTCTTTACGTTTTCATCATGTTGCTACTATTTTTGAAACCATTTCTAGTATAGAATACATTCATCATACATATGTATTTTCAGAAAGAAGAAATGGATTAAATCAATGAGCTGTAATTATTGCAGTTTTTGCATCATTCCCGTCTTGAGTAGGAATTTTACTTGCCATTGCTGTTTGTGGAGAATTTTGATAAAATCATCCATAAGGGGCAAGAATTGTAGATGCTCATACGGAACTATCAAACCCTGCTTGAAGTCATTTTTGAGATGCATTTTGTAGTAGACTTAATTGTTCTATAAATGCTTGCATATAGTCTCACTTTTCTACTAATTCATTTACTCTATCATCAAGAGTATCAAAGAAGTTTACTTCTCATAAATGTACTTTTGCTCAATGTTCTCTGTCTGCACCATTTTTGTCTAAGAAGTTTCTTGATAGGTCAACTATTTTTTCTCATTTGTAATTCACGACTAATCTATCTTTTGATTTGTCTTCCTTATCATCTGTAATTTTTCAAGCCTCAAAAGCTACAAGATTTTCTTCTTTCATCATTTCCAGAACTTTTGCTACATCTCCTGGAGCAATAACAATACTCATTCTTTCTTGAGATTCTGAAATCATAAGTTCAGCATCATTTAGTCCATCATATTTTGAGTGCTGAGCTATTCTATCTAAATCAATTTCAACTCACCTTGAAAGTTCTCATAATGCTACAGCTACTCAACCAGCTCAAAAATCATTAGATTTTTTAATAAGCTTTGTGAATTCAGGATTCAAGAGAAGCCTTTGAAATTTTCTTTCCTCTACTGGGTTTCACTTCTGAACATGAGCTCACATTTTTTTGTCATCAAGGCTTCATGAAACCTTTGATGATACAGTTGCTCAACCAATACCATCTCTTCATACTGGTCATCCAAATTGAATTACCACATCACCTTTTTCTGGAGTTCTTCTATCGAGATTTTCTTCCTTAACAGCAGCTATTACCAATCACATTTCAAATCTTTTTGCTTTGTAGTTTGGGTGAAAGTATTCTCTTACTTGAGTTGCAGCTAGTCCAATTTGATTTCAATAACTAGCATATCATAGAGCTGCTCAAATTGAAAGAGCTCTTTGAGAAATAAGTCCTGCCATTGTTTCATCTATTGACTCTGTTGGGTCTCCTGCTCATGTAATTCTTGCTGCAGCAAAAGTAAAAGCTCTACCACTAGCTGTATCCCTAATAGCTCATCCTAAACAAGTAGCAGCTCATCCAAAAGGTTCTGAATTAGTTGGAGAGTTATGAGTTTCATTTTTAAACATCAACACCCAGTCTTCAAAGGTTCAATCTTCTAATTCAACCTTTATTTTAAAAGAAGCAGCATTATCCTCTTCTGAAATATCAAGTGAATCTATTCATTCAAAATCAGGATCATCTTTTAAAAATTTTAAACTTGAAGTAGCTAAACCCATAAAAGTATCCTTAAATTCTTTTCAATTTTTTTCAGCTATTTTTTTACTTTTTGTCTGATACTCATCTCTATGTTTTTTGAAGGCTTCTACAAATCATGCAACACCTGTTACTTCCAATCCAGTAATTTCTGTTTCAAAAGTAGTATGTCTACAGTGATCAGACCAATACGTTCCAATAAGAAGGAGTTCTACTTTTGTTGGGTTTCTTTTCTCAACATTTTTAAAATAGTCTTGAACTATTTCTATATCTTCAATTTCAATGGCTATATCATTATTTTCTTCTTTTTCCAAAAACACTTTAAAATCTTCTTCTCAATCAAGATCATTAAATCATTCCATTATCACATGATTAACTGGATCAACAAGCTTTCTATCAAAATGTTTTTCTTCAATATCTGATTGTACTTTCTCATTTGGGTTAATGAGGTAGTTTTGAATCTTTTTCATATCCTTCTGAGAGATCTTTCCATCAAATGTAATCACATCTTTATACCTACTTTTAATCTCATTATTTCAGGTTACAAGCCTAATATTTTTATCTACAGCATCAACTCTTGTATCAAATTGTCATGGTGCTGATTCAATAATAAGCATTTGTTTATCTTTAGTTTCAGCTTTGAAAGTAGCTTCATTACAAACATCATCAACTGGTGCTTCAGAAAGAACTCTCCCATTAACCTGTGTAAACTCTTCATTATTTAATCATTCTACAAGGTAATTTCTATAAAGTGTTAATCAATCAATTCACTTTATTCACAAGTTCTCTTCTAAGTCTTTTTTTAGAGCCTCATTCATATTTGTAGACTTTGCAGTTACAAAAACTTCATGAATATTTCAATCAGAAAAATTTTCAAAACCTGAATCTAAACTATTTAAACTACTCAAAAAAACTCCTTGATACAAGGACACTAACTGCTTTATAAAAATCATAATTTAACTTCTTTAGGCAAATAAAAATTTTTCAACCTATTTAATATAAATAAAACCATTAAAACATCAAAAGTAAATATTGACTATATGTTAAAAACATGTTAAAAAATAGTTGTAATTAATTATAATTACAACTATTTTAAATGTATGTATTCTGTTAGCTATTCTCTATAAAAAGAATGGAATCTTGCTATCATTAAAATTTAATTTCATGAAATATGATTCTTTTAGCTCTTCCAAATCCTCTATTGTGATTTTTCAAAGATATAACTCTTTCAAATTTCACCCATTAGCTACAAATGCTTCTATTTTTAATAGACCATTTAGATACACACAATCTTTTGCAAATACTCCTTCATCAGAAAAACTTCAAAACCCTCTCTTAATTCTTAATATTTTACTAAATGTCTTTTCTAAATCATAGTTGGTAATATCCATAACTTCATCCACAAGTTTCTTATAGCTATTATTTAGAGCAAAATCTAATAGATAATATGATTCAAAAATTCAATAGTACTTTCTATCAAAAGTATTTAAAAATCTATTTTGATTATATATAGCAATTCCCTCATCAGCTTCAATGTATCTTGCAGTTCAATGTCCAAAAATAGTGTAGTCCATTTTTTTTCAGTTTAGCTTTCTCAAGAAATGTCACTCAATTTCATGAGCCACAATACTTCTCATTTCCTTTTTTCACACAACTGATCACTCTCTAAAATACAAAGTATTTCCTTTCATTACAAATCTTGCAGTTTTGTTTCCTCTTTTAAGCTTAATATTTATACCATAAATATGATTAAATTTCTTAACATAAGCAAGTATTTCATTGAAGTCTAAAAATTCTTCTTCAAGTTTTAGTGGTGGCTTAGAATCTAGCACTTCCTCACAGTATTCAAGGTTCTCTTTATTTGGTTTCCCAAATATTTTTTTAGAATATTTAGTTTGAGCTTTAGCATCAGATTCTCAAAAGGCTCTTAAAAATTTAATCTTATTAAGTGTTTCTTCTTTTTTTCTAATATAAATTCAAGAAAGTGGAATATCAGGTATTTCCAAAGACTTAACTTCTTTTTCAAATCAATCAAGATCAAGAGTAAGTGGAGTATATTTAAACTGAGGAATATACTCTCAATCACTTTTAATAAATTTTTCTTTTTCTTCTAATACATTAATAGGGGTAATGTGTTTTAGGATCAGAAGTTTTTTATCGATAGAAATAATTTTTTGATCGATTTTCTTTAATTGAGTTTCATAATTTACTTTTACAGCAATATTAGTTGTCTTTTCAAATTCAGGGTTTTGAGTAATTGGAAGTTCTCATTTCTTATATTTAAATGGATCAATAAGAAATCATTTTAATGCATTCAATCACAAAACAATATTCACACTTCACATATCTTTTACTACAAAGTTTATTGTTTTAGTTTCACCTAAAATATCAACGTCTAAAGAGAGTTTTGCTTTTTTTAATTCATCTGTATTTACCTTTAAAACATTCTCTACAAAGTCTTTATCAAGGATAGAAAAATTCCTTCCTGATCTAGTTTCAGCTAAATATTTATATTTTTTGTCATTCAAAGACAGTGTTATATATTCTCTAGCTCACACAACTTTCTTCCCAGAAAGGTTTCTAATTTTTTCTTCAATGTCTCATGAAAAAAGATCTCTTCAAAGCCTTACTCATTTTTCCACAGAATTTATATAAACTCCTTCTACCCTTTCTAATCTATCCTTTAGTCTTGCCATATTAGCAATTTGAACTTCCAGACCTGGTCTAATATTCATTTCAAGTAATAACGGCCCATCTCTGTCATCCATTACAATATCACAACCTAAGTATCCTATGTTTGTTTCTTTTTGTACTGATACAGCAATTTCAAGCATTTTATCCCATTCAGGAATAACTAGTCACCTAATATCTCAAATACCTGGGACAGATTTTACTATCTTTGAATGTTGAGTTATATAGGTAAGTTTTCAAGTTCAAATATCAATTCATGCAGCACATGCTCAACCATGAACATTAGCTTTTCAATCAGATTCTTTAGTAGGTACCCTGAGCATAGCTATAACAGGTACCATATTAAAACAAATAATTCTAATATCAGGTAAACCAAAAGTCCCCAGAATTTGTACCTCTTTAGCTATTTCAATCTTCTTTTCAATAATAACTTTATCTCTTGAACCAGAAAGTGAGAAAAAACCATCTAAAACATTAAATAAATGAATTTTGATTTTTTCTGGAGTAAAAACATCTCATGTATTTGCTACAAAATTTCCTGAGGAATCTATAGTATCAACAACTATGATTCATTTCCCTCAAAACCCATTATTAGGTTTGATTACAAAAGGTGCTTCAAAATCAGCAACAAGAGTATCTGTAATTTCTGAATGTTTTTTCAAGATGGCAAGTGTTTCTGGAACAGCAATTCATCTAGCCTTCAAAAAATCCTTAGTTTTTAATTTAGAATCAGCTAATTTTCTAGCCATTTTAGTATTAAAACCCTTAATATATTTAAGGTTTCTTGCATTTTGTCAAAGTAATCAATATGTTTTAAAAAACATCATTCTAAGAAGTGTTAGTAGTTAATTATTTGAGGTATTTTCTTGAAGAAATCAGACCACTGATTCATCCAATAAAAGTAAAGATAAGAAACTCAAGTGTAAATATTATTGGAGCATTTCAGATCAAGAAACTTGAACTATAATCTCAACCAAGAACAAAGTTTGTATTTTTAATAATCAGTAAGAATACAATTAAACTCAAAATAAATGAAACCATTGAATATATCATCCCTTGTAAACTAAATGGTCCGTAAATAAAGAATTTACTTCATCAAACCAGTCTAGTAATATATATTTCATCTCTATAGTAATAGATAAAATTTCCAATAATTGAATAAATTATTATTCATATAGAGAAAGCAAATATACCAATAATTATATAGAGAACTACCTGAAGTGTTTTCAAAATAGAAATTACTGTGGTGATTTTATCATACTGACTTGAATAATCAGAAAAATGTGAAACCTGTTTTACTTCTTCTTCAAGAGTAGCTCATGTGCCAACATCAGGTCATTCTGATAATAAATAGAACTTTTGTTGAATCAGATAGTCTACTTTATTATAGTCCTCAATTGCAATGGAAGAAAGCTCTATTGTTTCAGGGAGAGGATTATGTCTTTCAATAATATTTACTAGTTCAGGGTCTTTTCTTCTTACTTCCTCAAGTACATCATCCTTATCCTTATAGAAAACTTCTGTACTTCCACCTAGTCATCTAATTGATTCAATTAATCAAATAACTTCAATTGAATTTTTATCATATCCATCTTTTAAATAGAGAGAAATAGTTAATTTTTCATTTACTCACTCAATCAATTTAAAACTGATATTGTGCATTACCAAAAGAATGTTTATAAAAAACATAAGTAGAGTAAGTACCAGTATTGAAGATATACTCAGAAAAGTATTTCTGAATATATTTTTGAGTGAATATTTAAAAATTCTACTAAACATTGGTTGTGTAATAAGGCTGTATATTATATAGCTTGAAGTGTATCTCAAAAAGGATTTTTTGCAAATTTTAGAAAAACCTATTTTACAAGAAAACTATGAAAATAATCTTGTCTTTTTGTCAAGAACATTTTTTTGACTTTGTTTGCTTTTATATGTTAGACTATTAAGGAATTTAATAAATAAATATATACACATGGGAGAAAAGAATCCTGAAAAACAAGGAATTATAGAGAATCAACCACAAAAACCATGAATGGAACAGTTAAGTAATGCTATTGAAAAGAATAAAAACAAAGACATTCTAGATGTAGCTTTTAAACTGTTTGATAAATGAATGGATCATGAACTTCATTTACTCAACCTAGATCAGAAGGATAAAGCAAAAGTTGTTCTATGGAATATACTTATGGAAAAAATGAGTGTAACAGGAGCTGTTAAGAATGGACTTAATTGATTCACAAATAAGTTAGCTGGATTAAAAGATATATTTTCATTAAAAGAGGATACACTCTCTGAAGAAAAAGCAGATACAGTAAGAAAAATATGAAGTATTCCAACTATAGATCTTGCATCAAAATTAGAATGACACCCACAATGAGAACTTCTTTTATTTCTAAAAAATCAAATACCTAATAAAAAGATTCTAAATGACATTCAAAAACTTGATAATGAATCTAGAGATAAACTTTTAAATGCTCCTAAAAGCTTTGAAAATTTGTTAAAAAAATGATTAAAACCATGAGATAATCTTGTAAACTATATACAATCTAGTACAGAAGAGCCTAGTTTTGAGAACTATTTAGAAGAAACTATCAAAGAAACTCAGAATAGATGAAAAACACTTTGAGGATTTAAAAAAATAATAAGCAAGACTTTAGACCTAGCTGATAAATTTTGAATGAAAGATTCACTTGTTTGAATGCTTGAAATGATGTATAAAATACCTTGAATCTGAATGGTTTTAAGGATGATGTTTTCAGATAGAATAAAATGATCCCTTGACAGATGGTGAGTTAACTGACCTGAAGCTGAAAGTACATATATGCTTCAAGGAATTGATTCAGAATCTGATGACTCAAAGAAATTATTGTGATTTAATCCAGCACCTATTCCAGAAAGTAAAGACTGAAAAACAAAACAAAATCCAGAAGCAATTACAAAAGATAACTCAGATTTAAAAATATTTTACACCAAAATTGCTAAATATAATAGTCTCATTAATTCTGAAGAAAATAAGAATTCTCAGCAAAAAAAAGTTGCTATTAACATAGCAGATAGTCACTTTTGGGTAAGTATATTAACTGGAAGGCTCAATAAAAATACTAAAAAAACTCCAATTCTGCAAGACATTCACAAAGAACTAGGTGGAGCAGAGAAAATTAAAAAGATTAACAATAAAGATGATTTTCTACAAAAATTAGTTCATCTTGATTTAGATAATCTTATTGATAACACTTGAGCTACTGAAAATACTCCTGATGAGACTTTAAATAAAGAAACGGATAAAGCAGGTAAAGAAAAAGAAGAAGCAAAGGATGCAGCAGCAAAAGAAGATCTAAAAGGGATTAAAGTAAACGTTGAAGCTCTTGAAACAGAATGAAAAGAAGAAGAAGATAAAACTGAAGCAACAAATGAGGCAGAAAAAAAAGCTGAGCAATTAAAAAAACAAATTGCAAAATCAGTGGATACAGAAGATTGAGAATAATAAAAAAGTCAAACACATTGATACTAAAATTTGTCAATACCTTGATCTTAATAAAAATAAAAAAATAGAGTGATTATTTGCTCTATTTTTTTATGTATGATAAAATTATAAGGAATAAAATATTATATAATACAAAATAATTATGTGAGCAGATAGAAGTACAGGTGTAGAAGTTAACCAAAATAACTATCAAAGAAATGAAGCCATCAGCTATAGTGATGTCTCAATTTTTGATTTTTCTCAAGATGTTCAACAAACTATTGTCCATGAGTATGGAATAGATAAAAGAATTCTAGATGAATACATTAGATGTAAAACTGAACAAGAAAGAACTAGGCTTCTCTCTAAAAACAGAAAACTATATAATACACTTTCAAAAGTTATCAAAGAAAACAATGGTCTTAAATCTGCACTAAATAAAAGTCTTGCTGAATGAGCTGCATCTGCTACTGCCCTAAAATTAGCAAGAGAAAAAGCTGCAAATGAAAAAAGAATAGTTCTATGAGCAAAGAAATGAACATCAGAAATAAAAGCAGAGCAAATGGCAACAGTTATTCTTGAATGACCAAAAACAAATGCTATTAAACTTCCTGATTCAGTAATTAATAATCCATACTTTCAAGCTGCACTTGTTGAATTAGGATGAAAAATTGTGGATTGAAAATTTGTATTTGCTAATGCAATGCTCTATAGAGAAAAAAAAGCTAAACTTGAAAAATATGTAAGCTATGTGGAATTTTTAAGTAAACCAAATACAAGTCTGAGTGATAAAATAAAAAACTTTGATGAACTTCTCCAAAACTCAGAGGAATTTATTAAATGAAAAGAAATGATTCTTTTAGATTATATGAAAAATATTTCTAAAGATCTTAGTACAAAAAAACAATTTATTGCAAAAGATACACTATGAAACTACACAATACTTTCAACATCATGAGAAAGTATGTCAACTATTGCAGAGAATAGAAATCTCCTAGATATTTGTAATAAAAATAATGCAAACAGATACCTAGATTTTGTAATGATGTATGATATTGTTGAATGAAATGAAGGAATTTTAGATAAAGGAAAAGAGGTTACTCAGAAGAAAGTTGTAAACACTCTCCTTAAAAAACATGCTGCTTGAATTGTGAGAAAAAACAATGTAGAAAATATCCTTGCACCTTGAACTGTAAGTGAATTAAAAAGTCACTTAGACGAAAAAGTTAAAACATGACCTATTCAAGATGTAAAAGAAATTACTTACCTTCTTTCAATAGTTGAAAAAGCAAGTCTACCAAACGCAGAAAAAGAACTTGAAGCAATGTTTGACCAAAATAAAAATACATTTAATGATGTGAATACTTTCAAAAGATATGTGGAAGTAAAAAAATGACTAGTAGATTTTGCTCAAGGAAGTAATATGGATCTAAGTAAACCTCTTACAGAAGAGAATATTGGTGATTTAGTTAAAAGTGAAGCAATGAAAGTACTTCCATTAGCAATGCTTGCTTCTATCATACTATTAATTTGAGGATATAAAAAAATGTCTTGAGGTATTCTTTTATGATTAATCTGAGCAATTGCTTGAGGTGGGATCATGTGAAGAATGCAAAAGAAAGGTATTACAAGTAATCCACATTCAATTGATATTAAGGCTTGATCAGAATTTGGAGCAAATCCTGAAAGTGTTGCTTGAGATAAAAATACTCAAGATCTCTACAAATCACTCACAGATTTAAATGATAAAAATGGGAAGGAAGAAGATTCTGTACTCCCTACAGTTTCTGATAATTATATTTTATGAGGTATATTAAAAAAACTGCATACACCAACTGATTTATCAAACACAAATGATATTTTGATTGAAGATTTAGAATCATGAAATTATAACAATGTTTATAAGATTGTTCTCTGAGAGTCGATGAATCCCACTACTGTAAAAAGTTTGTGAATTGAGGGACTTTCAGATGCTTACCAGTCAAGAAATGAAGATGGAAGTATAAACTGAAAAGTTAATCAAGAAGAAATTAAAAACTTTATTAAGCTTTTACTTACAAAAAAAGAAGATGGCGATGAAACCTTAGCTGATTTACTTGAAAAAGGTAAATATATTAGCAATAGGCCATATGAATCTGCTAGATTAACATGGCAAGGTGACATTTCTGAGGCTCTTAATAAAGTAATTAAAGATGCATATTCAGATACCTCTGATGTTAAGATAAGAGAAAAATTAAATAGATTAAAAGATGCTCACACCTCAACCCTTATTGGAGCAGTTTGATGAAAAGTTGTAGATGTTGCTAAATGGGCATTAGATGGTTCAAATAAGGATGATACACAAAAAATTCTTGATATGATTGCTTATGTAGAAAATGAATTTGAAGAAGATTCAGATTTTTCAACAGCCTATACTGATATTTTAAAGAATTACAAACTATATCTAGAAGAACTTGAAAAACTTGAAGAGCATAAATGAGCATTAGATGAAACTTATGACACAATAATAGCTAAAATATTAGAAATAACTCCTGGTGAGACTATTGATGTTAAAAAACATAAAGCTATTGCTGATTTTTGAGAAGATATTGTTGAGCTAAAAAAGATTCAAACATCAATTAAAAGACTAGCAGATGAATGAACTGAACCTTTTAAGAAAATGAATGATGATATCAAGAAAGTCATTGCTCATAAGGAAAAATTACAAAAAAACCTTAAAACTGATTCAAATTTAGAGCACTTAGATGCATTTTCTAATCCAAATTTATTACAAGAAGAAAGAGTCAAAATGGCAAAAGATTTACTTGAGAATGAAACTGAAACTGCTTATATTAGAATAAGAAATGACCAAACAGAATTAAAGAATCTCATAGAAGATACAAATATTGATAGTGTTCTTAGTGTGGAAAATAGTATTGAAAAATATGGAACTATTATTAAAAAACAAGAAGCATTCCTAATTGCATCTTCAGAATTTACAAGAAAACCTTGAGATCAGCACTTAGAACAATATGAAAGAATTGATGCTCTTTTAGCAGAATATAGCAGTAGTAAAGAAAAAGTTCAAGAAAAACTTGAAAAACCAATTGTTAAATTTTATCAAGAAAACACAGACAAAAAGCAAAAATTAGATGAAATTCTCCCAGGTACTGATTTTGCTGATGATATCAAAAAGATTGAGGATGTAGAAAAATTCTTGTGAGAAAATGGTGAATGACTTGATGTAGAATGACACAATGCAATAAACACTTTAAGAGCGGAAATTAACAGATCTCATCTTGCTCTTGAATTAGCATTAAATTCATCATCACCGGAATGAACAACAGATCCTTCAACTCCTACCATCACAACAACCGTCTGAGAAGACCTTAATAATGCCTTTGAAAGTACTAAAACATTTTTCTCAGGTATTGCAAGTGGTACTACTGAATGGGTAAGTAGTTCTGCAAATTCTGTTGAAAATAAAATAACTGAACTATGAGAAAAACTAGTTGAAGCTGGTTTAACAGGAATTAAAAGTGATTTATCATGAACATATAAAGAAGTTAAAGCTAAAATTACAAATAAAAGTAGAGATAAGATTGTTGCAAATGCAACTACTGAGTGAAAAAAGGTATTTGATACTTTCCTAGATTCAGAAGAGAATAAAACAACACTTCAAAATATAAAAGATTCTGTAAAAGAGAAAAAACAAGAAGTAAGAGATAAGATTATGCTTGATATCAACACAAATTACTCTCCTGAAAAACTAAATGAAATGAACTCTGAACAGCTAATTACTGCTTATAAAAAATTGGAAAAAATGAGAGCTGTAAAATACTTTAACACAGAAGAAGTTAAAGATATAGACAAACTACAAAATGGTTATAAAGACTCTACTTGAGAATTAACTCATGGATTAATTCATGTATATATGGATAAAACTCCTATAGAAAAAAATGACCCTTTTTATAAAAAAATTACAATTGAACTATATTGAGATAGTACTCTGATTAAGGAATACTTAGATGAAATGTATTCACTTCCTACAACTAATTCAATAAAAGAATTTGATGAAACACAACTAATTGGCTCAAGCATTTATGAATTCATGAAAAAATTAGAAGAAAATGCTGAACTGTCTGAAGCACATAGTGTACTAATGGCATTCTTACCAAAAACATTTTAATTAACTTATAAATATTAACATATGTGAGCAGATATAGAAGTAGGTTCAAAGGCTTCATGAAATAAAAATATAGATTCACTTGCAGCTGCAATTGACTGAAATACATTAGATAAAATTCAGAATACCCCTGAATGAATAGAAAAAAAACTTGAATTACTAAATACAGACCCATTTGCTGATTTAATAAAACAAGAAGTTTTCAAGTGAAAAATTTCACGTGTGAAGGCACTCTTAGAATCATACAAAAGAGCCTCTACAGATACTTCTAAAAAAAGTGTATTATCAAAGGTAGGTAAAGCAATGTCTGAAATTGATAATATGGTTGATAGATATATTCAATCATTAACAATGATTGACAATTCAGCAGAAAACACAAACATTCCTGTTCAAAAAGAAGTTAGAAGAAATACTACTCCAGAGAGCGAATCTAGGAATGAATCATCAAATTGAGTTGGTAATTCTATTGCAAATGCATTATGAGTTAAACTAACTACAGAAACAGTAGAATCATCAGAGGCTGAAAGAGTTCCTGTAGATTTACCTATTGTTCAAGAACCTGTAGTAGAAAATACAACTATAGAAAAGATATCCCCAGATAAACTTCAAAACAAACTTGAAGCTTATGTTGCATATTTAGAATACAAAAAAACTCCTTGAAGAGAGCAACTGATTACTGAAATAAAAGATTTAATTTCAGATTTTAAAACAGATTGATATCTTCCTGACAGTTCTGCTATTCAAGACGAATTACAGTATATAGATAAAGCTATTATCAATGTTGTTAATGGGACACCTATAGATGTGGATTATAATAAATTAAATGCATACTCTATCAAAAGAGATAAAATTATAGAAGATACCAAAGATAATCTTTGAAAAACAGGCCCTGCAATTAGGAAAATATGACAAGAAGATTGAGATACTACTGGTTTTAAAGCTTTTAATAATGTTCAAGAACAAATGTTTAAGCTTGATTCAATCAACAATGAAAGAGATATTGCAAGTTTAAAATCAAAAGTTGAATGGGTTGAATTAAATAATATAGATCAAGTAACAATTCAAGCAATAAGTGATATTTTAAATACTGAATTGAATGGTGAAGTTTTAGTAAAAATAAAAAAAGAGTTTGATTTACCAAGTTCAACTCTTAAAAGTGATGTAATCAAAAAAATAATTACACATTATGGAATTGAAAACAAAATTAATGCAGGGAAAAAGGTCTATGAAAAAATTCAAGAGCAATTTATAAATCTCGAATCTCAACTAGCATATAGTAATGAGGATCAAAATAGATATACTAAAAATTCATGAGGAATTACACATTATTCATATACAGTAGGAGGTGAAACATACTGGGTGGATAATGCTATTGAAAGACAAAAAAGAATTCTTGCAAATATGCTTATGCTAAAAGGGCTGGCATTAAGTACAAAAAGTGAAAATAGTTATAGCAATCTAGCAGATACTTGAAGAGAGGATATAAAATCATTGGCAAGATGAGTTATATCATTTTGAAGTATCCCTATAGCTGAAGGGCTTATGTGAGTTGCTTGATGGGCTGAAGAAGGTGATGCATGGAATAGAGTAATAATATGACTACTTGCAGCTCAGGCAGTTAATGGTGTCTGACTTTTAAGAAGAACATGGGGAGCAAGAAGTGTATCTGAACAAGCCTATGATTTACACAAAAGACTTGAAGCAGAATCTGATGAAATCAAAAAAGCTGCAATTTTAAGTGCTGAAGATGAATCAATACAAAAAGACTACAAGAAAAAGAAAAGTAAATATAGAAAAATCAGCAAAAGAGAAGCTCTGTTAGATAAGCTAAAAAAAGCTGCAGGTTGAGATATTGAAAAACAAGAAAGATATGAAGAATTCAAAGATAAACATCTACATCTTAATGATGAAAGATTGTATAATCATCTTTTTGGTGTATTTGAAAGAAATCAACAATCAAAAACAGAATGAGGAAGGAAATTGAAAGTTGTATGAAAAATTATCAAAAATCTTTTTCCTGTTACATGAGTTGAAAATACTGCATCAATGTTAACTTGATATGGTGTAAAACCTGGTAACAATAAAAGCTATATACTACAAAGGGAAAAAGAGGTTGATAAACAATTAAAAGAAACAGAACCTAAAAGAGTATTTGGGAAAATCAGCATTGCTGATCCTGATGGAGGACAAAGTGTTGATTGAACAAGGTTAATTGATTCAGCAACTGAGTCTTATTCATCAAGCCCTGATAGTGAAACAAAAAAAGCAGAAAATGAAACACATAATAAGAAGTTAACTGAAGTGGCAAAATCTGTTAAGACAATACAAGATCACTTTAATGATCCTAAATTAGGTTTAACTAATGACTGAAGAGCTGCAAATCAAAAAGCACTACAAAAAAAATTACATACTATTTTATGAGAAGATGGTCAATCTTTTGATATAATGTCTGAACATATTGCTGAGCTACAAAAAGATATGGATGATATGATAAAAGATGATTGACTTTCATCTAGAGTAAGAGCAATTTGAAATGAAAAATTATCAAGAGCTTATGATACAATGGGAGAGAATGCTCTACTTAACAGTTGAGAATCTCAACTAGATAATTTAGACAAAACACTCCCTGAAATCTCTAAATCAATTTCAGAAATTAGTAGACTCTGAATAAATGAAACACAAAAAGAATTATTGCAAGATGACCTTAATAAACTTTTATGAAATAGTGCTGATGATATTAACGCCTATAGAACTGATGTACTTGAGAAAGTAAAATCAGTGTCTGCAGATCTTGATGGTGATATTAGGTTATTATTTGATAAAGCTTTTGAGTGAACAGATTTAAATTTAGCTATTATTAGTCGTATTGCTAAATATCAGAAAGAAATCAAACCTGAACCTGGAAAGAAATCACTTCCAAAGAGTGAAGATGAATTGATTAAGATGAAAAATTCATTAACAGATGATGTAAATTGATTTGCAACATGAACAACTCCTGAAATAATTATTCCAGAGGAAGTTACAGGTTGAACTCCAGAAGTTGAGTCTACAACGACTGTGAATGATTGAGATACTCCAGAAAACCCTGCAGAAAATATTCAAGATGTTGACTGAGAAACTGCTACTACAGAAAGAATCTTAGATGATTGAAGACTTTTAAGAGTATGAGATATTCTCAATGATGATATGACAATTACACGCCCTGACTGAAAAATTCTTTATCCTAATGGAAATCTATTCAATCCAATTAGTTGAGAAACTAAAAAACCCAACACCAGAAAATGAATAACTTCGTACCCTGATGGTAGGAAAAAATTAGTTGATTGAACTATGGTTTTTGAGGATGGAAGTAAAAAATTAGCTAATTGAACTATGGTTGATATTGCATGAGTAGAAACAGCTACTGATGGTACAATGACATACCCTGATGGTAGAATAAAAACAGTTTACTGAGATGTAATGCATCCGAGTTGAGCTATTGATTATGCTGATGGGAGAAAAAAATTAGCTAATTGAACTATTATTGATCTCAACTGAAACAAAACAGCTATTGATTGAACAATTACATTTGAAGATGGTAGAGTAAAAGCATTAGATTGAACAATAACACACCTTAACGGAGATGTAGAAAGTCCAGATGGAAGCAAGAAGTTAGCTGATGGAACCATAGTTTATAGTGATAGAACTGTCTATGCAGATAGAACAGAATTTCATGCAACTGGAAAAATTGTATTTGAAGATGGTAGAGTTGAATATAAAAATGGAGATATAGAAATTGACTGAGTCAGAACTACTCCCACTATATTGAACCCAGAATCTTTAAGCCCATTCCAGAAAAATACTCACTATATAGATAGATTAATAGATGAACTTGAACTCAAGTGATCATTTGCAGAAGCAAATACATTATGAGATTTAAGAGCAGATAATATTCTAGATACAATGAATTTAGATAACCTAAAAACTTATGTAAATGAAATCTACTGAATAGATTTGACTCCTAGAGCTAGAGGTCAAATTGACTTAGATATTAACTCAGCAAAAGAGATTATAAAAGAAATTAAATCAAGTACGATCAAAAGAGTAGCATATAATACTTGAAGATATAATAAAAATGAGACATTTACAAAATTTAAAGCATATATTCAAAGAGCTCTTAAAAAATGATAAAATAGAATAATATGGCCAAGAGCAATAAAGAGACTTTTGTATGACCAATACAATCAAAAGAAGAAACAGGAAGTGATATATTAAAACTTCCTGTTTCTTGGTGAACAAAAGAGAAAGAGCAAAAAATCTCTGCTAGACTTTTGTATCCATATCTTAAAGAAAATGTTCAACATGATTTTTCAAGTGAAGTTAGAGAAATAGAAAAAAATATTTCTAACCTAATCTCTCAATATTTAATCAAAAGACAAATAAATTTTTCTCAAGTACATGAAGCAAAAATGATTAAACAAGGGTTATTAAAATGAGTAATAGTATTAAATTACACTGAAAACTGAAAAGAAAAAAATGTTGCTTTTAACCTACATACCAATAATAAACCAGAAGTATTTTTGGGTTGAACTGTTGAAAATATTCAAGAATTTAAAGAGAGAAATATATCTCAAAGTTGAAAATTAACTGAAAAAGCAGAAAATATACTTGATGCAATGGAATATATTTTTACACAAAATCAAAAAGAAATTTTTGGTCATTTAAAAGATTATGATGATATTCTTGATACAGATAAATTTTGAACAGAAATCCAATGATTAAATCTTAAAAACCTTTCTGAACTATTAAAGGAAACAATGATTGATTATGATTTCTATAGGTCAGATGTAGATGAATGAGTCAGTCTCCCATCAGATAAAATAATGCTTCAAATAAGGGAAAAATACCTTGATATAATTATGTGAATTGGAGATAAATATGAATGATGAGCAGAGTATATTAATAAAAGATCAATTGATTTTTCAGATGAGGCAAATGAAAGTAATGTATTTACTGCTAAAATTTCAAATGGTTCTGTTGAAAGTATGGTGTCATCATCTTCTCCTTTTGAAATTTTGAAAGAACTAAAACTTTTATTAAAAAAAAGAAACAAGTCTTGAGAAACTATCTTACAAGATGTTTTAAATCAGAAATGATATGATGATATACTACATGTCACAAAATCAGTCACTTATAAGCAATTATCAGAAAAGCTAAAATCACAAGTATCTGTAATAAGTAACATTATATTACAAATTAAGACAAAAGAAAGTGATGATTTTAGAAGAAGATTTAAAGCATGAATACCAAATCCTAAAAAGACATATTTCTTAGATAAAAAAGAATTCTGAAATCTTTTTGTATCTGCAAAAAATTCCCAATCACATTGATTAGGTCTTTTAGATATTGTTTTAAGAAATAAAGATACTCCTGAATTAATTAAATATGTAAAAAAAATAAATAGAAGTATAGATGAAAATAACTTTCAATCTACTCCTGTAGAAAAAAGTTATCAAATATTTAGTGACTCTCTTCATAAAGAAGTATTACAAAAATTAAAAGACTCTAATGCAGATGATATATACTTCTTGGAATTTGTGAGAACCATCAGTGGAGATAATGAAGATGCTACATGGATTTGAAAATGATGAGTTGATAATGCAATATCATCTAATGATACAACCACTGAAATTATAAATGAAGTTCTTTTACATTTACTCAGTAAAAGAAATTGATTATTAGAAAAGGTAAAAATTCCTTGAAAATGAAAAATACTAGAAAGCCTTCAAGATAAAGAAATTTGAGAAGAAAAACCACAAACTATTGTAAATGAGTTTAAAAATTTAGTTGACTCAAAAATTACATGAGGTTGAAATAGGAGTGAAACAAAGGAATATTTTAAAAATATTTGATATAGTTCTTTGTTACAAATTACACATAAGACAGATTATACAGATCTTAAATTAGAAGAAAAAGCAAAAATATCTGTTATATATAGAATGTTGAAAAAACTTAAACTCAAGGATACTTTGTTATCAATAAGTAATTCTAAAAATAGTCCAGAAAATTATTACTTATACTGAAAAACTGGTGATAGTTCATTTTTAGAGATTCCAGAGGAAAACATTAAAAGAAAAGAAGCTTCTCTTAACCTAGATCAATTATCTGAATTATTTTTAGAAACTACTATAGAAACTCAAGAAGATTTAGTAGAACAAATTACTGATACTTTTCAATGAAAAGAATGGGCTGAGTGGGCATATTGAAAGGATGCAAAAAGTATTTGATTAGTAGAGAAGGTCGATGTAGATATTTATAACTTTTTTAAAGAATACCAATGAGTTGGTGCTCTTGATATTTCAAATAGAAGTTTTCACAATAGTCTTTTTGCATGACAGCTTGCAGCAACTATTGCCATTGCAATGTGAACACTACCTGTTTCATGAGCAATAGGGGCCGCTACAAATTCATGAAGAATTATTAAAATTGTATCCAAAATGAGGAAAAATTCTCTTAGAGAATGAGGAAACATTTGAACTATTGCTTGAATTACTTCTGTAATCATGAATCCAAAATGATCAGATTCCATAATAGAATGAATAGTTAACCCCCTTACTGAAATTTGACTATGAAGAGTTACATGATATATTTGATGATGATTAGTTGGATGATTTAAACAAAGTAAAATTTTATCAAAAATTGCACCAAAAAAATCAAAAATTCAAACTTGATGGTGAGTTGAGTGAGCAAAGAGATGAGAAAAAGGGTTTATTGCTAACAAAGCAATATTTGCATCTGATTTAGCGTTTTTATGA
>CALLPO010000026.1 GCA_938015605.1 uncultured Candidatus Altimarinota bacterium
TAATAGCTTTTTTATTATTATTTATATAATGTTATAGATATTATCAATATATTAGCCCATGAAATATAAACTTATCAGAACCTGGCGTAAAACATTAGCTCTTCAACTTAAAGGTTGAGTGCTTATTGTGAGGTCTCCAAAATTGATGCCTAAGTTTATGATTGAAAATTTTGTAAGTAAACATAAAAACTGGATAGAAAAGAAGATGAAAGTAGCATATCCAAAATGAATTCCAGTTAAGAAATCAGATAATGAAATATTGGAATTAAAGAAAAAAGCTAAACAATATATTCCAGAGAGAGTAGAATATTTTGCAAAAAAATATAACAAAAAATATAATAAAATAAGAATAACTTCAGCAAGAACAAGGTGGGGAAGTTGTACTTCTGCGAAAAATCTAAATTTTTCTTATAGACTTATTCAAGCAGATACTAAAGCTATAGACTATGTGATTGTTCATGAATTGGCACACTTAAAGCACATGAATCATTCAAAAGCTTTTTGGTCACATGTAGAAGAAATGATGAGTGATTATAAATATTGGGACCAATGGTTAAAGAAAGAGGGGAGAAAACTTTGATAAGAAATGTGATGTTAGTATAATGAAGGAGAATTACTATTTTCTAACTATGATTATATGTGAATATTTACAATAGAATTTGGACTTGAGGAAAGTATTGAAATACAAGCTCCAAAATCAAAAATATGGGAGCAATTAGTTGATGCTACTAAATGAAAAAAATGGTCACCATGGTTTATTTTGGAGCCAAATTCTCAGCATTCGGTAGAATGAGAAATCTGAAAACTGTGATACAAAGAACAACGGGATGGAAAATATATTGGATCAGGAGAATGAATATTAACTGAAATTGAGGAAGAGAAAATCCTTCAATTTACACTTAATTTCTTCAAGCCATTTAAATCTTTGTGAAACATTGCAGAGTATCATATTGAAGAACTGTGAAAAGATCATTATAAAATTACTTGGACATTACAAACAAGTCTTCCTATTTTCTTCTTCTTCATGAAAAAAATGATGATTTCTATGATTAAAGCTGATTTTAAAAGAGGACTTATCATGTTAAAAGATGTTGCTGAGACTTGAAAACTAGAAACTTCTACTACTTATGTTTGAACTGATAAATTTGATAAACAATTCTATATTGCTAAAAAATGATCTGGTTCACAAGAAGAAATGTGAGTATCAATGTGAGAAGATTTCAAAGATTTACACAAAATGTGTGGAGAGAAAAATATTGAAGTTCAGTGATGATTTAGTATTTACGATAAGTCTGATATGACAAAAGACTATTTTGAGTATCAAGCATGTTTAATTATCTCAGAGGATACATATAATAGACTATCAAACAGTGAACTAGAAGAAGGTTTTTATTTAGATACATATGAAGAAACACAAGTAGCTAAAATTACTCACACTTGAGATTATAAATACCTAGGTAATTCTTGGACAGGTGCATTTATGTATTTGAAACCAGAAGGGTTGAAATATAATAAGAAAAGATCACCAATAGAATATTATGAAATTGGACCACATAATTCTCAAAATCCTGCAGAATACAAAACTCACATAGGTTTACCAATAAAATAAAATTGATAAATACACTCTTGTTTATATAATCAGTTACAATAATAATGTAACTGATTTTTTCATGCCAAATATTAAAGCAGATTTTCCTATATTTACTAATAACCCTGATTTAGTATTTTTAGATTCAACAGCCAGTTCACAAAAACCAAAAATAGTGATTGATTGAATGAAAGAGTATCTTGAAAATGATTACTCAAATATTCATAGAGGGGCATATTCTCTAGCTGAAAGAAGTGAGATAATGTATGAAAACTCTAAGAAAAAAGTTGCTGATTTTTTGAATGCTTCAAGTTGGAGAGAAGTAATTTATAGCTTCAACTCTACATATGCAAGTAACTTACTTATTACTTCAATAAGAAGAACAGGTTTACTTAAAAAATGAGATAAAGTCCTTGTTTCTATTGTTGAACATCATGCTAATGTTGTTCCTTGGCTTATACTTAAAGAAGAATTAGATATAGAGATTGAATATGTAAAAGTAAATCAAAACTTTAGTTTAGATTTTGATGATTTAGAACATAAATTATTAGATCCAAAAGTTAAAATTGTTTCTATGACACATGTTTCTAATGTGACTTGAGAAGTTTTTGACTTAGAAAAAGTGTGAAAATTAGTGAAACAAAAACCTGAAAGATTATTTATTATTGATGCATCTCAATCATTTCCTCACTTAGCAGTTGATGTACAAAAACTTCAATGTGATGCTTTATTTTTCACATGACACAAATTTGGTGCTGATTCATGAATTTGAATACTTTGGTGAAAAACTGATTTTTTATTAAGTCTAAAACCAGGTTTAAGTTGAGGGTGAGCAATTTCTTGGGTAAAACAAACATGCTTTAAAGAAGCAGGCCTTCCTGACAGATTTGAACCAGGAACTCCAAATTTAAGTGGAGCAGTTTCAGTTTTAAAAGCTCTAGAATATATTGAAAGCATTGGTTGATACTCTGAAGTTGAGAAAATTGAACATGATTTGGTAGAGTACTTTTACAAGAGATTAGATGAATTTGCATACAAAGATTCAGTTAAACTTATTTGATGAGAAACTCCACACACAAAAGCAGCAGTGTTTAGTTTTAATATTGAATGAATTCATGCTCATGATATAGCTGATTTCTTAGCTGAAGAGTGAATTTGTATAAGGTCTGGTCAACACTGTGCTGAACCATTTATGTGAGAACTTTGAATTAATTCTAGTTGTAGAGCAAGTTTTTGGATATATAATGATAATAGTGATGTTGATAGATTTTTTGAAGAACTATGAAATTGTATAAAAATGTTAGGCAATTAATAAGTCTTTAAAATATTATGAAATATTTTTACTAAATTTCAAGTAATAAAAAATAATATGTCTTTGCCTTAGAATAGGTAAATATGTATTATTTTTTTAGTTCTTAATTGTTTCTTACTTTGAAAGTAGTATACTGTTTATAGCTTATAAAAAGCATTATATATTTTATACAACTAATTAAGACATTATGAAAAATTCTATTTTGGCTTTAGCATTAACACTACTATTATCTATTTCACTAGTATCTGTTAGTGCAGATGATACTGAAAATGAAGATAGACAAGAGAGAGGAGGTGAATATAGAACTCAAATGAAAGAAAATAGAGAAGAAAGAAATTCTACAGTGAAAGAGAATAGAGAAGAAATGAAAGAAAACAGATCAGAAATGAAAGAAGAAAATAAAGACCACATGTCTGAATTAAAAGAGTACTTAACAGAAGAAGAAGCAGCAGAAATTAAAGAAGTTCATGAAGCTTACATGGAATCTATGAAAGATGATGAAAAATTAACTAAGGAAGAATATACTGCTCTTTCTGACAGTGAAAAAGAAGAAATGAAAGCTGAAAAAATGGAAGCAATGGAAGCTCATGTTGCAGAAGTAAAAGCAATTCTAGCTAATAATTCAGAAGCTCTTGCTAAATTTGAAGAAATGCAAGCAAGTAAATCAGAAATGAAATCTGAAAATAAAGAATTAAAATCAAAAAATAGTGAAGCAAGAAAAGCATTTAGAGAAAAAAGAGGAGAACTTGTAGATACTTACAAAAAAGCTTTTGTTACTAGATTAGGAAGTAAACTTGATAAAATTGATGATTCAAAATTAGAAAAAGTTTTAGAAAAAATTGAAGCTATTGAAGAAAAATATGAAGCTAATGATAAAATCTCTGATGAAAGAAAAGACAAAATTCTTTCACAAGTTCAAGCTTTAAAAGAAATTATTGAAGATAGATTAGCTGAATCTGAATAATTTGTTGATAAATATATATTGAACAAAAAACTCCAATTATGGAGTTTTTTGTTGTTTTAAAAATAGTTTCAACTATACTAAAAAATATTATTTAATTACCAGAACTGTATGTCTAAAAAAATAACTATAGAAATTGATGAATCTTATGGAGAAAAACTAGATGTTTTAAGAAAAGTTTTTGTTTGACCAGAAGGGAAAGAGCTTACAGATAATGGACTTTTACTTCAAGGATTAACAGATACATTTATTGAGTTTTTACAAAATCAACCAACAGGGGAAGAATGAGGTCATGTTCACTGAGAACATTGTAATCACTAAATAGAAACTATTAAAAATTGAAAGTTTAATATTAAAATTAAACTTTTTATTTACTTATAAATACTTTATGGAGACTTGGGTTCTGTATGCAATATTCTCTCTCTTCACAGCAGGGATTTTTAATTTTGGATACAAAGTTATTACTAAAAGATGAT
>CALLPO010000027.1 GCA_938015605.1 uncultured Candidatus Altimarinota bacterium
TAATATAATTTCAAGATATGAAAAATTAAAGTGACACCCAGAGCTTGTAACATTGTATAGAACATTTGCACAAGATTGAATAACTATTGAAGATGGGAGAAGAGTGTTTTCAAACTGATTAATTAGTGGAAAAATTGAAGACCATTTTTGAGAAAGTTTAGATAATCTTTTAGACATTTATATGCATTGGTTTTATTCTGCAGCATGTAGTGAGGAGAATCTTCTTCTTATTAAAGAAAAAATTGATATATTATTTGAGTGAATTTCAGTTCTAAATGAGAATGCCATTGCTTTTACAAGTCATAATTATAATCCAAAAAAGAATGTAAAATACTTAAAAGAAAGGTATTGAAATATTATTAATAATAAATTAAAAAAGAATCTTGAAAAAGAAATGTTTGAGGATTTATTATGAAATAAGGTTAATAACTCTGAAATTATTGAAACAGTTAAGGATAAAAGATCAGATGATTTATCTTTCATTGAATCAACAGAAGAACCATGAAAATATAAAGATTTAACATTTGATGAGCTAAGTTGACATTCAACTTTAAAAAGAAAGAAATATTTTCTAGAAAATGTTCTTGAAGTTTCGAAAGATAAAAAAACCATTAAAAAGACTCATAAATTATTTGATGTTTTTACTCAAAATAGTGTAGAATATGATTCTTTTACTGATTTTTATGCAGATTATTACAAAAAACATTGAAACACTAAAGCAGATTATGATAATTTATTTAAAGATGCAATTGAGTTGATTGAGAATTGAGGTACTACATTACAATTCTTTGAAGAAAGTAAAATTCCATATGAACAAATTCTTGTAGGGTGGTTTAGATATACTCTTATGTATAAGAAGTATCATGTTGAATGAGAGAGTAAAGAAGACGTAAATAATAAAATTAAAGAAGAATTTGATGCTGTCTATTGAAATTCACACTTAATTATGTCATATTTAGATAAAGATATTATTGAAAAAAATAATATTCAAATAATATCTGGAAATATCAATAATAGTCATGTTTGAGATATTAAATATATGTCTGAAAAATGGGATAAATGACATTCTAAAAGATGGAAAAATCTGAAAAACATACGTGAATTTTGATATGAAAGAGAAATAGATTGAGAAGTAATGGCTGTTAAATTTAACAGTATTGAATGATTATATCTTCCACAAGACAAAGAAAAATGAGAAGTGAGCTTTGATGAAATACTAAAATTTAATGAATGATTTTTAGATTTTTGTAATTTAGATTTACAAAAAGAAAGTATTCCAGAAAAATATCAAAAGTATAGAAGGATATTAACTGAGAATTGAATAGATGTTATGAATGACAATATTATTACTAACTTAAGGAAATTTTACAAATATACACTATCTTTACATGAACCTGTTCAAAAAATGTATGAGGATGCTATAGAAAATAGAGAGTTTTTGGAAGAATTACAAGCAATACTACATGAAGCTTGAATTAAAATAACAATCTGATGAAGTAAATCAGCTTACAGAACTTTCCAAAAATGAGTATGTGATTACAATGGAGATATTAGAAGATTACAAGATCTGTTAAGATGAAGAAATGTAGAAATAGACTACCTAGATTCTGTAGAAAATGTTTCAAAAGTGATTGAAATCCTCTATACTAATCCAAAGTTAAAGAAACAGATTCTTCAAGTACTTATATGAGATAATACATGAAACCCAAGTGAAAAATCTGAGAAACCTACCTGATATAGAGATTTATGATTAGATATAAAATTAGCATCTTGAAATGTGGTAGAATTACAATTTCAGCTAAAATGAATATATGATTTTAAAGAAGATGGTCTAGATCCTTCAGATCTTGTTTATATTTTTAGAGAGAGTGAAATTAAACTTACAAAAAAGGAGTATATTATTTTAGAGCAAAATGCAGAAAAAGAAGGTTTAAAAATACCATTTGAGTTTAAACAATTGTGTGGGGATAAGAATTATAAATTTAAATCATCAGTCCATGGTTATAGTACTGATAGTGATTGAAATCAAAATGAAAAAATTACTTCAACTTGGTTTTATGATATGTGGAGAGGAGTTAAGGATGCCGAACCTGAATATGTTAAGAAAATACAAAAAATGGAATCATTACCAAATTTGATAGCATGGTGAAAAGTAGTTCATAATTTATCAAAATCAATCTTTGATAAAAGTAATTAATGTCACTTTTTCTTGTAAAAATAGTTATAAATAATATACTTAATTGTAAGTGAATTTTATAACTATTTTTTAATTGATATATTATGAAAAAAATATTTTCCCTAGCTTTAGTAATAACATTTTTATTGAGTATTAGCTGAGCTTGAGCTTATACTCAAAATGAAAAATTAGCAGCAGACTTTTTGTCTTATAAAGATATTATTGTTGCTCAAGAAGAAGCAAATAAATATGAATTAGATAAAGAAATTACTAGGAGAGAAATGTGAAAGGTGACATTAAAACTTTCTGGTCTTAATGTTTGAACTAGTTGTACTGGAATGTTTACTGATCTAAATTCAAATGATTGGGGATGTAAATATGCTGAATTAGGTGTTAATAAATGATTTTTTGCAAAGAATGAAAGTTTTAATGCAGGGAGTAGTATTTCAAAAATTGAAGCTCTAAAAATGGTAATGAAGGGAACTGGTGTTGAAAAAGATGAGACAGATGATTGGAGGGAATGATATGTAACTGCTGCTGTTAAATTTGGTCTACTTGAAGGGAGTTTTTCAGATTATGATACTCTTGCAACAAGATGATGGATTTTTATAATGGCCCAACATGCTATTGAATATGGTGAGGATGAAGATATTAAACTTATTGAAGACTTATTAAATATATAAAATATGAATTTAGACGAATTATTAACAAGCTTTAGAAACCAAATTGATACAATTGATGAAGAGATAATTTATTTGTTATCAAGGAGGTTTGAATTAGTGAAACAAATTGGAAAGATTAAAAAAGATTTATGAGAAGAAGCACTTCAACCAAAGAGATGGGGAGAAGTTATAGAAAATCTTTATAGTGAAGCTGATGATAAATGAGTGAGTAGGGAAATAGTAAAAGAGATATGGAACTCAATTCATGATGAAGCTTTAAGAATTGAAAAATAGTTTTTATCCATAGTTATTTGTCTTCAGAAATAAAGTATAGTACACTTGTATTATACTTTATTTTTTATTATAAAACTATTATGAATTTACCAAAACTTACTGCAATTGGACTATTACTTGTTGCTACAATATCTACAACTTTTGCTTACACTTTGAAAGAAATTGAAGCAGCACAATATCTAGCTAATATTAATATTATTCAAGATCATGAGAATTTAGAAGATTTTCAACTGGGTTCTTTTATTACTAGAAAAGAAGTTCTTAAAACAGTTGGGAAACTTTCAGCAGAGAAAATTGAAGATAAATGTGATGGAACATTTTTAGATGTTGATATAAATGACTGGGGATGTAAATATATTGAATTTGCATACAGCAAATGAATTATTGTAAAAAATGATACATCTACTTTTAGACCAGAAGACCTTATTACAAAAACAGAAGCAGTTAAGCTTATTCTTAAAGTAAAGTGAGTTGAAAAAACAAGAATAACAACTAATTGGCAAGAGGATTATATGATTACTGCTTTTGAAAAATGAATTATTGAAGAACAATACAGTGATTTTGATACTCATGCTACTAGAGGATGGATTTTTAAAATAGCAACAGAAGTGGTAAAACAAGATAGAGAGATGAAAATGAAAAATTGAGAATTTGATATCTATAGTGATGAAGCTTTATAAATCTTATTATAAAGTTATCAAATCAATAAAAAGTATATTTAATATATACTTTTTATTTGACATAAAAATCTATAAGTATATACTCTTAATATATTTTATATATTAATTCACACACGAATATGCTTACAGAAAAACAAGAGTGAGTGTTACACACAATTACAGAATTTATATCAAGATATGGGAAATCTCCTACAATTGAAGAGCTTAAAAATATTTTAGGTCAGAAGTCAAAAAGGGGAGTAGTACAATACTTAGAATCATTAGAAAAAAAATGATTCATTACTAGGTGAAGCGGTTTTAGATCAATAAGATTAGGAAACTGAGTTGGTTTTCAACAAATGCTTTCAATACCAATTCTTGGTTATGCTAATGCTGGAACACCTCTTGAAAATGCACAAGAATCTAATCTTGGAGTATTACCTGTTTCAAAATGAGTAGTAAAGTGAGATGAAAAAGATTACTTTATTCTAAAAGTTGAAGGTACTTCTATGAATGACTGTGAAGTAAACTGAAAAATTATTGAAAATGGGAGTTATATTCTTGTAAATAAAAAAGAAATAAATACAAATTCAAGAGATGCATTTTTGTTTATTGTTGATTGAGCTGCTACTATTAAAATTCCTAAAACTGAAGGAGAGAGTTTATATCTTACTCCAAAATCTAAAGATGAATATCATAAACCTATAATTTTATCATCTTCTGATAATGTTATTGTTAATTGAAAAGTAGTTGATGTGTTCAATTTTGATTAAAGTGGAAAATAGTTAAGAATAAAAAAAGATAGAGAAATTCTCTATCTTTTTTTATTCTGCTATTATGCAAAAAGGTTTTCTTTTGTATTGATTTCACTAGCCAATGCCTTAGCTTTTTCTTCACCTGTTAATACAATTCCATCTTCTAGTTTGAGTTCATCTTTAGAAATTTTTCCTGGATAATCAAACTGATTCAATACATGTTTAATTGCATTAATTCTTGCTTTCTTCTTATCATCTGAATTTACAATAGTCCAAGGAGCATGTTTAGAATGAGTTTTGCTTAAATTTTTATATTCAGCAAGTGTATACTTATCCCAAAGTTGTTGAGAATATTGATCAATTGGAGACAGTTTAAACTGTTTCAATGGATTTATTCTTCTATCCTCAAATCTAGCTGCTTGTTCTGATTTATTTACTGAAAAGTAGAATTTTACAATTGTAGTTCCTGATTCATGAAGCATTTTTTCAAAATGAGGTACATCATGTATAAAAGTTTTATAATCATTTTCTCATACAAAACCCATAACTGGTTCTACTCACCCTCTATTATACCAACTTCTATCAAACATAGCAATTTCTCCTCCTGATGGAAGGTGTTTAACATATCTTTGGAAATACCATTGAGTTTGTTCTTCTTCAGTTGGTTTGTTTAGAGCAACAACTCTTGCTCATCTAGCATTCAGGTATTCAGTAAATCTTTTGATTGTACCTCATTTACCAGCAGCATCTCTTCCTTCAAATATTATAAGAAGTTTTTCACCACTCTTTTTAATATGTTTTTGAAGCTTAAGTAATTCTACTTGTAGTTTTACTAATTCTTTTTCATATTTTATTTTTTTCTTTTTAATACAAGTTCTTTTGTATTTTTTTCTTTTTTCTTCTGGAATTTCAGAACATTTTTGGTATCTGTCTTCCACTTTTTTTACAACATCTACAAGTTCTATTTTTTCTTGAGATGATTCAATTTCTTCAATTGTTACTTCAAGTCTTTTAAGAACAGCCTTAATTTCTTTGAATTCAGCTTTTGTATCTTTGTAGTTTTTTTTCTTTTTATTGTCCTTAAGTGATTTTTCAAGTTTGTTTCTTAAAACTCTTAAGTTATCAATATTTTTTTCTTCGAGAAGTTCATTGTATAGTTTTTCAATCTCTTCTTTAAACTTTCTGATTGTCTCAGAGTTTAACTTTATCTTTTTATTAAAGATTTCATAAAATAAGGTAGGCATTTTTATATTTTTTCTTATTTAACTAAAATGTGGTTGTGGTTGTTTCTTCTCAAGTACTAATATATTCTAACATATAGAAATATGAATTGTCAAGAAATAGCGAAGATTTCTTTCTAATTAAATAGAATAAATGTCAATAGTGGCTTTTTTATGCTAAAAATTAATTATCTTTTTAGTTTGATTTTTCTTTAAAAATACTTATTATCTTTCAAAGCATTTGAACAGCAAACAACTGTGAGCTCAAGGAAGAACAGACATTAGTCTTATTAGAACCTTGCAAAGTCGAAATACTTTGTTAAAAAAATATCAAATTAAGAACTTTCATTCGGTGGCACCTTTCATTTCAATTACAGAAATGAACCGAAAGTACAAAATTTTTTGTACTTTTTTATTTAGTTAAAATATAAACCATGTTAAGAACACATACATGTAGTGAATTAAAAAAAGAAAATGTTGGGGAAGAAGTGAAACTATCTTGATGGGTAAGTAATAGAAGAGATCATGGAGGAATTATTTTTATTGATCTTCGTGATAGATATTGACTGACTCAAGTTGTTTTTGATCCAAAAGATAATAAAGATGCTTGGGAATTAGCTGACACTTTTAGAAGTGAATATGTAATTAAAGTAACTTGATCTGTAAGAGCAAGACCAGAATGACAAGCAAATCCAAATATGGTTACTTGAGAAATTGAGGTAATTATTGATAATAATGTAGAGATTTTAAGTAAATCAAAAACTCCTCCTTTTGACTTAGATGAACATCATGCTCAATCTAATGAAGAAATTAGATATAAACATAGATATATAGATTTAAGAAGAAAGAAGGTTTTAGATAATGTGAAATTCAGATCAAAATTTCTACATTTTACAAGAAACTGGTTTGTAGAAAGAGATTTTTTAGATGTTCAAACTCCAATTTTTACTGCAAGTTCTCCAGAAGGAGCAAGAGATTTTGTTATTCCTTCAAGACTTAATCCAGGAAAATTTTATGCTCTTCCTCAAGCACCGCAACAATATAAACAACTATTAATGGTTGGGTGAATTGATAAATATTTTCAAGTAGCCCCTTGTTTTAGAGATGAAGATCCTAGAGCGGATAGACATTCTTGTGAGTTTTATCAAATTGATTGTGAAATGAGTTTTGTTGAACAAGATGACATATTTGAAGTAGTTGAGAATTTTTTAACTGATTCAGTTGCTAATTTATCTGAAAAGACAATTTTGGATTCAAAGTTCTATTCAATGACTTTTGAGGAAGCTATGGAAACATATGGTTCAGATAAACCAGATCT
>CALLPO010000028.1 GCA_938015605.1 uncultured Candidatus Altimarinota bacterium
ACAAACTCTAGAGTTGTATACACATATTCATCACTCTAGATGTTGACTAGCTGAACATGTGTTTGTCATTCAGCAATATATATTATCTAAACCTCAGTTGTCTAGCATTATTTGATATTGTCATGGTCATATACTCCTTCAGGCATCAGAAATTTCTTTACAGCTTGTATAATCATGTCTTTGCCAATAATCAATTTCTTCTGACTGAATCAGAAGATTACTTAGTTCTTCTCAACTATTGACTGTATTTCATCATCATTCTAATGAATGTATTAAATTTTCACTTACTTGATTAAAAAGAAATAGTTTTCTATTTTCGGTTCAAGTTCCAATTCAATCTCCAATTTCAATATTATTTCCAGGTAAAGTATCTGTGGCTAGTAAGATGTTTGGAAGAATATGTTTTGTTACACTTTGATAATCTCATCCCAATAAAGTAGTTTCTTCTCAGTTATTTTCAAGGGTGGTTGCAAGCTGATACTGTTTTTGATCTGCAGTAACTGAATAACTATAATAGTGATTATCTAGAGGGTCAGTTGGGATAGTCTCTAGACTTGAAAGGACTACCTTTGGATTTAATACTCATTGTTTTGCAACTACAGATCAGCTATAAGTAATATTAAAAGATTCTCATGGAAGAGGGTAGTAACCGTTTTTGTTTTTATATTCATTCAATGCAATCTTAATTGTATCTATATCTAATTGACGCTTATTATCTCTTGTTTCAGATATATTATTGGTATAACTTACAAAAGCAATTGTTGAGAGTATTGCAAGTATAGTTATTACAATAACGAGTTCAGTTAATGTAAAAGCTTTGATTTTTTTATTTATAAGCATTTTTTGGGTATAATAAGTATTATGTATATATCTTAATATATTTATTAAGAAAAAAGCTATTAATATTTAAATTAACAGCTTTTTTCTTATTGATTGTTATAAAAAAAAGGTTTTAATGTATTTTACCACTTCCATTCAGTCATGAATGTATTTGGAATTTCAAGTGGAATATCTAAGTTCTGATCATAATCATCAGTTTTGTATTCAATAGTTGTAAGTGTAATATCATCTAATTGAGCATGTTTATATCCCATAAAACGTGAAAGTTCAATACTGATGTGATTAAATACAGTTCTGGCACTTTTATTCTTTTGTCATTCTACGTTTGGTGCTTCTTCAATTATCCTTTGAAGATTATCTTCTCAGAGCATTTCTTCTTTTCAATCCTTCGTAGGTCTATTAATTGCTTCTGTGATACCATCTGAATATAAGACTATGATATCTTTTGGCTCAAATTGTATTTGTTGTTCTTTGATAAGCTTGTGAATATTTTTGATCATTCCAAGAGCTACTCAACCTGATTTTACTCTGAAACATTTTTGAGATTTATGTTTGAATATCATTAAATATTCATGACCAGCTCATGTCATATACATTTTTTTGTCTTTTTCATTCCACCTCACTAATAGTAGACTCATGAGAAGGTTTGCTTTTACTCTTGGTTTAAGAATTTGGTTCGTGTGAGCAAGAATTTGAGCACCAGATATAAACACTTTAGTGAAGGCACTTATAAGAGAATTTACCATTATCATAATAAATCCAGCTCAAACTCAGTGACCTGTAGCATCTCAGACATAGATATAGTAATTATCTCATTGTTGTATGATGTCATACGAGTCTCATCATATTTCTCATGCTGGTCTTGAACGTGCCACAACATTAAGAGAAGGGATTTCAAGAAGTTTTTTCCCAAGCATTTTTCACTGAATTTCTTTTCATATTTCTACTTCTCATTTTATTTCTTTTCAATGAAAGAATTCATCTTTAATATTTTTTAGAGTATCAAGTGTTTTTACAAAAAATGTAATAATGTAATTTACATCTTGATTTTTGCTTTTTTGAATATTTATATCTTTTCATTTAAGTTCTCATACATAAAATTTTTGAATTAGATGTTTAAGATCATTGATTGGTCTTTTATAAAATGTATGTATTAATATCATTATAAGTATAGCTTCAATAAAAAGAGAAACACCAGCTAAGGTATACTTTACATTTCCTTGGTATGTTGAGAAAGAATCTCAAAAAAACCAAATAATTGTAAAATTAATTACAACTATTATGAATATAATCACATTAATGAGATTTCATGAGCTACCCATAAATAGTTAGGATTGATTCTAAAAACATAGAAGATAGTATCTATATATTGTATATAATATCATATTTTAATGTACACGTAAAATAATTAATGATGAAAGTGTTTGAGTTTTTAACATTGTTTTTCAAGGAGGTTTGGTAAAAGTTTTTTTCAAGCTATAATTGCTTTAGTTAGTTAGAGTAATACAAATTAATAAGTCCTTTAAATAAGGCTATAAAAATGTATAAAATAATTGAACATTATAAAAGATATAATAATAAAAAAATTATGAGTTTTGATAGTACTATTACTACAATTGACATAGGAAGTTCCAAAATAAGGACTATCATATGAAGTTTTGATAAGGATAACACGGACAAATTTGTTATTCTTGGAATGTGAGTAACTAATTCAACAGCAATTAGAAAATGAAATATTCTTGATATGGAAGAATTTAAGACTAACTTAGATACTTCCTTAGAAGAGGCTGAAAAAATGGCATGAGAACAAGTATCTCATGTATACCTTTCATTTAACTCTTCATCATTTGAAGTTATTACTAGTAGATGAGTAATTGCTATTTCATGAGAAGAAATATCTCAAAATGATGTTGATAGAGTTTTAGATATGGCAAAAGGAGGTGTTGATTTCCCAAATAGGGAAGTATTGAAAGTAATTCCGGAGTCATTTAGTGTTGATATTGAAGACTGAGTGAAAAATCCAGTGTGAATGTCTGCTAGGAAATTAGAAGCAACTGCTAAAATTTTTTCAATGAATACTAATGTTTTGAATAATATTAGAAAAGCAGTAAGTGATGTTGGTATTGAGGTACTTGATGTTTATCCTAACCTTTTAAGTTCTCCTGAGTGAGTTCTCACTAAAAGACAAAAAGAACTTTGAGTAGTATGTATTGATATATGAGCCTCAACTACATGAATTACTATTTATGAAGAATGATCACTAAAACATTCTGCTGTGATACCTTTAGGATGAGATAGTGTTACAAATGATATAGCTCTATGAATGAGAACATCAACTATTGTGGCAGAGAAATTGAAGCTAGATTATGCAATAGCAGCAACTCCTGAAAAAGAAGTAGCTAATAAACAACTAAAATTAGAAAAATTGTGAATGTGAGAAGAAGGTGAGATATCACTTGAATATCTTTCTCAAATTGTAACAGCAAGATATGAGGAAATATTTCATTTTATTAGAGAAGAACTTAAAAGTATTTGAAAAGACTGAATGTTACCAGAATGAGCAATATTTGTTTGAGGATGAGTGAAAGTAACACAATTTCTTGATTCTGCTAAACATAATCTTAAGCTTCCTTGCTTTATAGGAACACCTATATTGGATGATGACATATCAGATTGATTTATAAATGATCCTGTGTCAGCTGCTGTTATTTGAACTCTGATTCTAAGTAATAGATATGCTATTGAAACTGGATGAGGATTTAGTTTAAATATATGAGGATTCTTCAAATCCTTCATAAAGGTATTTAAAAAGCTCCTTCCATAAACAAATAATAATAATTTTAAAAAATAATATAACAAAAAATGACAAGAGATGATACATTAAAAAATTTACTATCTGGTAAACAACCAGCTGCTAAAACAGTATGACCTGAAGAGGTTGATCTATCTGGGACTATTTCACCAATAGCTAAAATTAAAGTTATTTGAGTGGGTGGAGGTTGATTAAATGCAGTTAATAGGATGATTGAATGATGACTTGAAGGTGTAGAATTCATTGCAATGAATACTGATTCTCAAGCATTATATAGTTCATTAGCTGAGAAAAAATTAAACATCGGTAAAGTTATTACTGGTGGACTTGGAGCTTGAAGTGACCCTGAAATTGGTAAAAAAGCTGCAGAAGAATCAAGTGAAGATATTAAAAATATGCTTGAATGAGCAGACATGATCTTTATTACTTGTGGTCTTGGTGGTTGAACATGAACCTGAGCAGCCCCAATAGTTGCAAATATTGCTAAAGAACTAGGAGCCTTGACTGTTTGAGTTGTTACTAAACCATTTGGTTTTGAATGACAAAATAGAATGGCTAAATCACTTGATTGATTTGTTGAATTAAAAGAGAGTGTAGATACTCTTATTACTATTCCTAATGATAGAATCCTTTCTATTATTGATAAAAAAACTCCTCTACTTGATGCTTTTGGTATTGTTGATGAAGTTCTGAATCAAGGTGTACAATGAGTATCAGATCTTATTACTCAAGCAGGTTTAATTAATGTGGATTTCGCCGATGTAAGATCAGTTATGAGTAATGCAGGTTCTGCACTTATGGGTATTGGATATGGATCAGGTGAAAATAGAGCAACTGAAGCTGCAAGAGCAGCGATAGATTCTCCACTTTTAGAACTGTCAATTGGTTGAGCTAAATGAGTTTTATTCAACATTACTGGTTGAACTGATTTATCAATGTTTGAGGTAGATGAAGCTGCTAAGATTATTACTGAATCAGTTGATCCAGATGCAAACATTATATTTGGTGCAACAATTAGAGAAGATTATGAATGAGAGTTAAAAATTACAGTAGTTGCTGCATGATTTGATGAATGAACAAATAAAAAATACTCTGAAGAAGCAGCTGTTTCAACACCAAAATCTAATCCATTTGGAAGAAAACAAGTGAATGATTCAAGAGTAAGTACAGTTCCAGTTTCTCCAAGTACAAAAAGTGCTAGTGGATGAGATGATCTAGATGTTCCAACATTTCTTAGAAAGAAAATGTAGAAAATTAAAGAAATAAAAAAACAAGAGTTAACTCTTGTTTTTTTATTTCTTTAAAATGTTTTAAAAGATTGGTATGATTATTGAGCAACTGCTTCATCATCAACCATAGCTTCTTTCACTTCTTCAGTAGCGTCTTCAGCTTTATCCATCATAGCTTCACCAGCTTCAGCAGCAGTATCAACAACAGCATCAGTAGCGTCTTCAGCTTTATCCATCATAGCTTCACCAGCTTCAGCAGCAGTATCAACAACAGCATCAGTAGCATCTTCAGCTTTATCCATCATAGCATCAGTAGCTTCAACAGCAGTATCAACAACAGCATCAGTAGCTTCAACAGCAGTATCAACAACAGCATCAGTAGCTTCAGCAGCAGTATCAACAACAGCTCCAGTAGTATCTTTTACTGCATCTGTAGCTTTATCCATACAAGATGTTAGAGTTACTAATGATAGTAACATAGCAACAATTATAAACTTTTTCATCTTTACGATAAATTATATATTAAAACACAAAAAGAATTAAGATTCTCTTTAGGTGGCTTTATTATAATAAGAAAAATTATTTTTCAACATTTTTTTAACATTTCAATAGAGACAATTAATTAATACTATTTATAATATATCAAATATTATTTTTTATGATGAGATTATATTTTTTAATTGTTTATATAGAGCTATCTGTCTGATTAGAAGTTTTTAAAATTTAAGTAATGCTATTAAAATAGTTTGAATTTTCTATTTTTTCTTTACAATGACTGTATATAACAATATTTTCTAAGAATAAAATGAGATATGAGAAATAGAAGAAAAACTAACACAAAGAACATTAAAGATTATATAGTTCCTATTATTACATTTGGGCTTATTTTTATTTTAATATATGTTGCATTTTCATGAGGTGAATGAGAAAACACAAATACAACAACAAGTACAAACATTAGTGAAAATAATTCAAATGCTATTAATATACAATTAGATGATTCTGATTCTAAGGTAAGCTTAATTGATGAAAATGATAAAAAGACAGTAATTACAGATTGAGATTCATTAAATCCAGGTCAATCAATAATGGTTGAAAAATGAAGTATCTCTTTTTCTATACCTTGAGAAGCTGACTTTTCTCTGAATAAAAATGGAGAACTTAAATATGAACAAAATTCAAAAATGAATCTTATATCTTCAGCTCTTTGGGTTGAATCTCAAAATGATTTAGAAGTTGATATGAAATTTGGTAGTATTAAAATAGGTAAAGGTTCTGTTGTTAATTTAGAACAAAATGAGGTTTCAAGCACAGTATACCTTCTTAAATGAACTGCTGAAGTAGAAAATCTATCTTGAATTTCAACGTTCCTATCACAAGGAAAACAAATTAAAATTTCTAACAAAAATGCTTCAAATGATGAATTAGATATGGTTGCATTAAAAGAGGACTTTGATGATTACTTTAAAATTAGTGACTGGTATTTAAAGAATAATGGTTCAGTTGCACTACTGAGCACATCAGAAGATGAGATAAATAATAGTTCTTTAGATGAAATAGACTGAGAAAATGATACATTATCATTAACATGAAGTACTCAAATAAAAAAACCACTTATAACTTCAAATCTTTTAAGTTTTGATAGTATAACTGATGAAGGATCTGTATGAACTGCTTTAACTCAAATTTCTGGTAGTTTCACAAATGACTCTATTGCATGAATTGAAATACAATGAACAAAGGCAGTAATTAATTCAGAAAATAAGACATTTACTGTTGCAAGTGTAGATACTAGTAAACAAGCAAATGATATAATTATTAAAGTGTATGATGCAGGGGAAAATGTTATTGCAAAATACTTATATACTTTGTATTATAGTTCTGGTAAAACTGAAAATGTGGCAGATTGATTTGCAAAAATTAATACTACGCCTTATCCTGTAAATGGTGCTGATTTCATTATATCTATTCCAACTGTTAAAAATGGTGAAACATATTTAGATGAGAACTCTATGTATGGAACTGTTAAAAATCCTGATGTAGCATCAGTTTTAGTAAATGGTTTTAAATTAAGTACATTTAATTGAAAGACTTTTAGATACCATGCATATAAGAGATTTTGAACGCTTGGTGAGTGAGTGAATAACTATGAGATAAAATATCTATGAAAAGACTGAAATGTTATTCTAAAAAAATATGTGAGTATTAATAAGAAAACTGCCACTGTAGCTCCAAAAGTTGTTACACCTTCAGTTGCTCCAGTTGAGGAAGAAGAACCAGAATTATAGAAATAAAAAAACTAGATGTATTAGCATCTAGTTTTTTTATTTATGTCTTAACAAGAACATCCACTTCAACATCCTTCAGGAGCACATCATCATCCTTCTCATCCACCAATAATACTTGTGAACATAGATTTAAGTTCTTCATCCTCAGGAATAACTCATTCAAATATTACATCTTTAAAATCAATTGCTTCTTCTTCAATAATAAGAGCTGGATTTTCTTTGATTCATAGTTCAGTTTTTAGAGCTTCATCATTTGTTTCTTCAAGTTTTATGAAATCAACTAATCATAATTCATCTAATATATTTTTAACTTTATTTAAAAGTTCTGTAGCTTTATCTCAATCTCCATGTATTTTTACTTGCATATGTTTATGTTATTAATAAAAAAAGATATTCCTATTGTATAGAAATATCTTTTTTTTCAAAATATTAAATTCTGAATTATGCTTCTTTTGTTTCTTCAGCTGCATCATCAGTTTTTTCTTCAGCACCTTCTGGAAGATCTGGAGTTTCAATTGGAGCATCAAGGTCTTCAATTTTAGCTGGTTTACCTGCAACAACAATAGCATCTTCATCATGAAGATTGTGAACATCAAATTTTTCAGTATCGATCCCTAGATCAGATAATCTAATAACATCTTCAATTTCTTTAAGTTGAGATAGATCAACTTCAAATGAATCAACTAGATCTCTAGGAAGACAAGAAACTTCAATTTCTTTTACATTTTCATTTAATAGAGCACCAGCTTTAACAGCTGCAGAATCATTAATAAAATTAAGAGAAATTTTAGTTGTAAGTTTTTCACCTCTTGTTAGAGCAAAGAAATCCATGTGGATAAATTCACCACTAACTGGTTCTTTTTGAGAATCGTGGATAAGTACTTCAATTTTTTCTTTTTCACCTTCTACATCTAATAGAATAATATGACTTTCTCAAGCTGTTCTGTACATTCTAAGTAGATCAGATGCATCAATTTTTAAGCTAATAGCTTCTTGAGTTTTACCGTAAACTACAGCAGGAACAATTCTAGTAGCTCTTAGGTCTCTAGAGTTTTCTTCTGAAGTTCTTTTCTGAGCTTTTAATACTAAATCTTTCATAATTTAATTTTTCAAAATATATATAAATTTTTGTTTCAAACAAACTATGGTAGTAGTGAGTAATTAGCTTATTTAGAAATCAAATGGATTCTATAGATTTCTTTATAATTTGCAAATTTTTTTTCTTTATTTACTATTGATTTATGAACACTACAAAAACTTGAGACCAGGGGGAAGTAATAGCTATTAAATATTTGCAATCTAAGTGATATGATATCCATACTACTAATTTTAAATTTTGAAGATTTTGAGAGATAGACATTATAGCTTTTAAAGATGATATTACAGTTTTTATAGAGGTTAAATATAGAAGATCTGAGACATTTTGAAGTCCTGAAGAATCAATTACTCCAAACAAACTGAGAAAATTTAAAAAAACAATAGAATACTATTGTGTCAAAAAAAGAATAGATTTTTGAAAAATAGAATTCAATGTCATTGCAATACAAAAAAAAGCCACATCTAATAGAGTGACTCATTACAAAAATGTTGAAATTTAATTAATCTTGTTTAGGCATAATACCATCAATAGCAGCAAAAGTTGCTGCTTTCCCTTTAGGGATAATTACAGTAACATTGTCTCCCACATTTCATCCAAAATGTGTAACAGCAGCAGTAAGTAAATCATAACTCACTCAGTCAGCTAATACTTGATATTTTCCTTTTTCTTCAGTTAAAAGTCATACCTTTGTTTCTCTCTCAATTGGGGCAATTTGTTTATAGAGCATTCTACCATTTCATCCAATTGTTACTTTGAGTTTATCTCATTGAACGAGTTTTGATTTACTTGAGTAGTTAGCAGGAACAGGGTATTTGTTCCCATCAGCACCAAGCATTTCTTCACCAGTAAAAACTCATTCTACAATGGTTGAATCATCACTATTATATGAATGTAAACCAGATGTACTTAAATCAACAGTTTTATTTAAATCAATATCATTATCTTTCACTAAATCATTTAATAATTTTTTAGCATTTTTTAGAGATTTTTCTGCTGTGACAATAAAGTCTTTTATTGCTACAATTTGATTTTTATTTTTCATATTTGTTTTTGTAATTTTGTAAACTTAATATAAGTATATTTGTTTGTACTCAGTTTGTAAAGTAAAAAGTAATATATTATTTATTTTTGTTCTTTACTATTTTAAAATTAGTATTTTTATATTACTTTTATAAAAGGGGGATAGTGAATTGACTTTTGTTTAAATATAATTATATTATGCTTAAATATTAATTGATTTTAACTTGTATGCTTAAAGGCTTTTCTAAATATGATTATTCTTTGCAAACTCAAAATGAATACTTACCAAATGTTTGAGATTTTTGATATTCTGTCCATAATTTACTAAAAAGTAACGAGAAAAATGATAATGAAGATATCACAGAAATCACTCAGCTTGAACTTCTTCAAATAAGACATGAATTAAAAAGATTTGCAAATGTTGCGGAGAATATATATTTTAAATATTTTCAAAAACTAAAAGATAATGATGTAGATGTTGATAATGGAGGTGCTTTTTGCACTAAAGCGGATAAGATGATAGAAGAGTGCTTTAAGGACTTTGTAAAAAGCAGCAAAATTCTTTGTAAATATACTATCATATGAGAAGAAACAGGTATAACTGAATGAGATATTTGAAATTGAAAAAATATTTTTATTGATCCAATTGACTGTACTCACTGGTTCAAGGATGGAGAAAAAGGTAGTGGGACAATTATATGAGTATATGACTGATGAAAAAATATTGCAGGATTAACTTTAGACATTAGTAATCACCTATCATATTTTCATAGTTGAGATGAGTTTGAAATCCTTGATAAAGATGAAGTTATCAAATCAAAAAAAAGAATAGGGAATGATTGAAATTGATGAATCGAGTATAAAGAGTATGAAGATAAAAAAAATGAGTGGATACAAAAATGAAAGTGTAATAATGAATTATATATTTATAACTCTTGCAAAGGGGAACATTGGTATGAATGAGATACAGAGCATATGCTTGAAGTATTTACAAATGAATACCCAGATTGTTTAATCAAAGAAAGGTCTCATAGGTCAGTAACATCATTAAATTCAGCACTATGATTTAATCAAGGATTTATCCATTATTGAACCTCTGCCCATGATTTTTCACATATGATATGATTCACTCAAGCTTGTGGTTGAGTTATTATGGATCATAATGGAAAGGTTATAACTGAGATGGATGTTAAGCAAGTATTAAAAAATTATAGCTATGCTGAAAAGTTAAAAGAGGAATCAAAAATTCTCAAAAAGCAATCAGATGTCATTAAAAAAATACTTAAGCAGATTGAAGTGTTTGAAACTAATGTTAATATAGAAAATACAACAGATTTTTTAGATAAGATATTTGATAGTTATTCAAAGAGTCTATTTAAAGTGTGATTTTTTAAAGAAGTTATTACAGCTCTTAGCATGTTTCTAAGATGAGAAGAAACAGATGATAAATCTTATAAACAAGAGATGAATATTTTAAATGAAAAATGAAAAAAACTCTCTAGCCAGTCAATAGAATTAGAGCAAAGATATAGGAGTTACATTTATACTTTTCCTATCATTGTTGCTTCTGATTATGTAACAGCAAAAGAATATGCAAAACTTCTATGAGAGAACTTTTGAGATAGGTTAAATAAAATGCAAACAGAGGTTTTGCCAATTGAGGAGAGATTAAGAAGAAATGTAAATGTATTATCTAATGCTATTAGCAAATGAATGTTTTAAATAAACAACCATCTCTCCATAAAACCTAAAATAAATTCATTAAAAAACACAGCTAGAAAAAATCATATTGCAATAAAAGGTCCGAAAGGGATTTGAGAATTAAGTTCTCATTTTCCTTTTTTTGATGAGAATTTTTGATAGATTAAGAATCCTATTCAGATAATACTTCAGACCATATATGTAAGCATCATTGCAGGGAAGGCTAGACTTGTTCCGAGAAGAAGTCATACAAATATAGCAATTCTAAGGTCTCATTGTCACATCCATTTCCCACCAGAAATTACAATTTGAATAAAGAAAAATGTAAATATTGCTAATGCTCAGAATAGACCATTAACTATAGGACTTTCAAAGTATCAATTATTTTGTCCTCAGATGTAATAGTTCACTAATAGAGTTGCTCACCATAATCAAATTAAAATAATTATGTCCCAAATTTCTGAAAGTCACTTTAATATAATAGTATAGAGTCATCAAAGTATAACTATAAGTAGAGCTGATTGAAGTAGGAGTGAACTATCTCAGTTAGTAAAATTCATCCAGTTTGCAGCAAAATTTGTAGTGTCAAATATTCATGGAAGGAAGGTTGTTAGCCAAATAAATATTGAAGCAGTTATAACTCAAGCAGCAAGCACTCTTTCAGATATTTCTAAAAATAATACATCATAGAAAAAATAAATAACAGTAATAAAAGCTATCAGCAACCAAAGTATGAGCTTAGGGATTTCAATAAAAATATCTCCAGCTAAAACTTCTTTATAATCTATAAGAAAGTATCAAACTCATGTAAATAATAGAGCTGTAGATAATTCTAGAATAGGGTAAATAGCACTTACTTTAGCTTTACATTGTCTACATTTTCAACCAGTAAATAACCAAGAAAAAAGAGGAATTAAGTCAA
>CALLPO010000029.1 GCA_938015605.1 uncultured Candidatus Altimarinota bacterium
GAAATCTTCAAAGTCAATCTTGTCCAACAGTCTTTGAATCTATTTTCACAATAGCAATATCACTACTTACTTTTACATTTCAAGTAACAAAACTTGAGTACATTTTGTCAGCTAAACTCTTATCAATGTTTACTAAAAAAACAGAAGAAACATAGATAATTAAAAAAACTATAGCTCCAATAAAAAAAGTTAGGAATATATGGTTTTTTAAAAATTTTTCTAGCATGTTTATTTATTTATTTTATTCAAGAATCAATCAACTAATCATTTTGCATCATCAAGTACTTCTGTTGCTTTTCATTTTAGACCATCAACATCTAGATTTACATTAATTTTAGGGCTGTTTTTAAACAACTCAGATACTGTATCAAACTGGTCAGATATAACTCATTCAAGTCATTCAGGGATAATAGAAATGTCGGATAACACATCAACATTTAGATCTCATAGTATATCTTTGTTCTCTCAAATAAGAGAAATAGTATTTTTGATAGCATCTAGGTTTTCTCAATCCATTGCATCTTTTAAATCATAGATTGAATATTGAACAAGTGATTTTTTATCTTCTTCTCAAGCAGCAGCTATTAATGCTTTTTTAATATTGTTTTTTTGAGTAAATAATTCTCAATCACCAGCTGAAACAAAATTTAGTTTCTGATACTGAGTAAGTAAACTATCATAAGCTTGTTGTTTCTTTTCTCATGTGAATGTTGAAATATTCTTTTCAAGTTCATCTAAGTCTCAAGCACTTGATCATATCTTATCAGTTACTATTGCTGTAACATTCTCTGAAGAAAAGCTTTTTAAAAGTTCCTGCTTAAGTTTTTCAAAATACTTATCATCTCATGCTTTATTATAATCTTCCCAGGCTCTATCTCTTATATTATTAAGAAATTCTGTAATTTCTACTAAAGAAAATGTTGTAAAATTAAAAGCTGTTCATTCTTTTACAATTTTTTGTTGTTCTCAATTATCAAGTGCTACTTCATGGTCTTGCACAAAAATAGTATCAGTACCAAGATTTACATCAAAAACGGTTCCTCTAACTGATGCTTCAATATCTTCAAAATTTTGTTTAAAATATGATTTTTCTCACAAGAAACTTACAACATTTGACCACGTTTTTCACTCTGTAAGTTTGAATTGAAGATTAATTTTTGAGAGATCCTCTTCAATATTTAATTCTTCAATAGTAATTTTTCAATTTTCTCATAACCTTGTTAAACTTCAATCTCACCACTCAACTACACAAATTGAATCATTTTTTGTAATAATTTCATCTCAAACCTTAAGCATTATTCTTTCATCTTGTCCTAATTGCTCATCACCTACACTTACATCTCATTTTACAAGAACAACATAAGAATTTGTATCAACTCCTTTTGAACTAATAAATAATTGAACACCAATAATTAATCAAATAATCAATAAAATGCTAATAATAAATTTGTTTTTAATTTTTCCTTTTAGAAAGTTTTTCATATAATTGTAATTATAAATAATAGTATACAAATATACTACTACAAATTTAGAAAATTATCAATAATATGACAAAAAGACAATATACTTTTCTGATACTTCTCACTGTGTTACTTTATTTAAGTTATACAATTATTAAATATGAATATAAAAAATACATAATATCTAACTACAAAACAGAGCAAAGAGAGATTATAGATGATATTAAATGATACATTGAAACCGCTAATAAGATTATTGAATACAAAAAATCTCCCGCTTATAAAAACAAAATTCTCAAAGAACAGCAATGATATAAAATGAAATGAGAGAAAGTAAGCTACCTTACTCATGAACAAACATATAATAAATATAAAACAACGATTCTAGCAACAGAGAAAAAAACAGTTCAAGAGACAAAACAAGAATCAATAACAAAAACAATGACCAATTTTCAAAAATGGATCTATTTCTTACTAAAAAAAGATACAAGATAGTCTCTTCCTAATAAAATTACAGAAGTAAAAAACCAAGAGAATAATTATTCTCTTGGTTTTTTATATTTTTCTATTTACCACCTCTTTTTCTTTCACCTTCTCTAAGATATTTTTTTCTTAGTCTAATTGATTCAGGAGTAACTTCAACATATTCATCTTCTGAGATATAGTCAATAGCTTCTTCTAAAGTCATTAATTTTGGTGGAGTAAGTTTAAGTGCTTCATCCGTACCAGATGCTCTTACATTAGTAAGCTTTTTATTCTTAGTAGCATTTACTGTAAGATCTTGATCTTTTGAAGATTCTCAAATAATCATCCCTTCATATATTTCAGTAGCAGCATTAACAAAGATTGTCCCTCTGTCTTGTAGTTTGAAAAGTGAGTAAGCCATAGTTTTCCCATTTTCCATAGAAATCATAGAACCTCTTGCTCTTTTTTCAATAGCACCTTTGTATTTAGCTAATTCTTCAAAACTACTTGATATAAGACCTTCACCTTTAGTCATAGTAGTAAAGTCAGATTTGAAACCAAGAAGACCTCTAGTAGGAACCATGAATTCAAGACTTACAATACCGTTGTCTTCAATCATGTTTGTCATTTCCCCTTTTCTTTTACCAAGAGCAGCAATAACAGCACCTTCATTTCCACTTGGAACTGAAATTGAAACTTTTTCAATAGGTTCCATTTTAACACCATCAACTTCTTGCATAATAACAACTGGAGCTCCAACTTGAAGTTCAAACCCTTCTCTTCTCATTGTTTCAATAAGAACAGATAAGTGAAGTTCTCATCTACCAGCAACTTCATAGTTTTCACCTGCATCAAAATCAACTTTTAACCCAACATTTGTTTCTAATTCTTTTTCTAATCTATCTCTGATTTGTCTTGAAGTAACTAGAGTTCCTTCTCTACCAGTAAATGGAGAGTTATTTACAAGAAATTCCATTTTAAGAGTCGGTTCATCAATTGTGATTGGTGGCATAGGTTCAGCTGATTCAATAGAAGAAACTGTTTCCCCAACATAAATATCAAGAATACCTGCAATAGTAACAATATCTCAAGCAAGAGCTTCTTTAGCTTTTACTTTTTCAAGACCTTCATTTGTAAGAATTTCAGTAATTTTCCCTTTTCTTTCAACTCCAGCATTATCAGTAATAAATACTTCTTGACCAACTTTAGCAACCCCTTCATAAATTCTTCAAATCCCAAGTCTTCCTAGGAAATTATCAAATCCAAGGTTAGCAATCTGCATTTTAAATGGTTTAGTTGTATCGTTAGGAGCATGTTCAACTTTTTCCATTACGAAATCAAGAAGAGGAGTGATATCTTTTTGTGTTTCATCTTCATCAGTCCAAGCAAGACCATCTCTAGCAATAGCGTAAATTGGAGTATTTAAATGTTCTAATTGTTCATCACTTGCTCCAAGTTGAACAAATAAATCAAATAATTGATCAACTACCCATTCAGCTCTAGCTGATGGTTTATCCATTTTATTAATAACAATAATTGGATGAAGACCTAATTCAAGAGATTTTTTCAATACAAATTTAGTTTGAGGCATAGGCCCTTCATAAGCATCAACTACTAGTGCAACACTATCAACTGTTCTTAGTACTCTTTCTACTTCTGAACCGAAATCAGCATGTCCTGGAGTATCAACAATATTAATTTTGTTCCCTTTATAAGTAATACCAGTATTTTTTGAATAAATAGTAATACCTCTTTCTTGCTCTTGAGCATTTGAATCCATAGCTCTTTCTTCAATACCAACTCTATCATCAAAATTATCATCAGCTTTTAAAAGCTCATCTACTAATGTTGTTTTACCATGATCAACATGGGCAATAATAGCAATATTTCTAAATTCTTTTCCATCACTCATACTCTCTTTTTTATTGTGTAAAATATATAGAATCTCCAGTACTCTTTTACCTTTATAGTCCTAGATTCTAAAACAAGAGGATTCTATTAATAAAAAACAAAATGTAAAGTTTATTTTTTATAAAACTTGACAACATTATTATACTACTTAATATAATAATTAACATTAACAATTAATTATATATAAAATGGTTGCAGAAAATTTCGAACACTTTAATCCAGAACAAGATAGAATAGAATTAGAAGCAAATAAAATAACTTCACATTGGGATAATGAAATAAATACGGTGGCTAAATGAAATCCGAAAAAAGTACGCTCATTTACAGAATCTTTATGGTCTACTCAAAAAGATACAATTGTAAAAATGAGTCCAGAAATAAGAGCATATATTTTTGTATTTTTTCAAAAAAAATTATGAGAAACGTTTGCAAAAAGTATTGAAAATATAATTTTGAAAAATGAGCTTAATGAAGCAGTAAAAGAACATAATAATCCTAATGAAAATGAACAATTGATAGAAGATCAAGAAGAAATGAATAATTTTTTTAATAAATTAGGTGATAACATTGCTAATGCTGATTATCTTTTATCAGAAAATATTCACAGTAAAAGAACTTGAAACCATAGTGGTTTAGATATATACAAGATTGCATTAAAACAAATATTACAAGAGATTGACCTGAATACAAATAATTCTAGATTAGCTCTATTGAATAGAAAAAAAAGTTGAATAGAGTATCTGATAAAAGAATATGATCATCCATCTGTAGATGCATATAATTATCTAGAATGACAGCAATGATCATCTCATATAAATCCACTAACCTATAGTTAACAACATACATTCACCACTTGACAAGTAATTTTATTTGTAAGATGGTGTTTTTTTATGGTATAATTTTTATGTATTCAATATTTTTACTCTTGAATAAATAATTATGACTACAGATAAAATTAATTCTATTAAGAAAATTAGAAGTCTCCTAAGAGGAGAATCTGATGTAAACATTCTTACTGCTTATTATCATATTGTTGAACAATTATTATCTCAATATAAAAGAGTATTGAATAAAGCAAAAGAAATGGAAGCAATTCAATTGCTTACTAAAATTAGACTTAGTATCATTCAGCAAGTTACGGTCTAGTTATAAAATAAAAACCTTAACCTTCAAAAAAGAGCTCTAGAGCTCTTTTTTGTTTATTTAATTATTTTATAAATCATCACTATTTGAGTTTCACCTTCAAAAGATTTTTTAAAAATCTTCACTCTTTCTAATCCTTCAAACTCTTTTTGTTCATCAAGAAGAAACTTCAAATCAGGTCTGTATTTTTTGAAATCAAGAGTATCAACTACTAAGTAATCGATATTATTAAATTGAGAATATGTAAGAAGCTTTTTGAGAGAATCAGTATAGGGAGTAATCCATCTATGCTGAGTTCCAGTATAATAAGTGACTACTGGGAAACGTTCTAGAATATTTAATTCTTCTCATGGTTTCATCCCATTTGGATTAATAATGGAGAAAGGTTTATTCTCTTTTTTTAGCCACTCACCAGCTTCTTTCTTAATTAAATACCTTTCATCATCTAGCTTATGAGTATTGTAATAACTGAGTATTCATAAACAGTATATTCCAACAAATCCCCCTGCTACTAAAAGCTTGAGGATGTTTTTTCTACTGAAATTATTTTGATCTAGATTTTTTGTAGCAAACCCTGTCCAGCTAAATGTAATAGTTGAATCAAGTGTTTGGATTCAATATACAATAATCAGTAAAAATAGTGGCAGAAATATTAAAAAATATCTATTAAGGGTGAAGAAAAGAGTAAAGAAAACTGAAGCAATGAAGAAGAAAGAAAAGGTAATTATTAGGATATCTTTTTTACCATTTCTTAGTAAATTAATTACTCAAATTATCAGTAAAATAAGAGGGATAAGTAATCCTACAAAAAAGAGTTTATTTTTATAAAATAAGCTTGAATCTTCATTGAAATACAACGTTGCTGCATCTCAAAGAATTATCTGAGGGATATTTTTACTGTAAAGCTTTTTTTGATTCTCAAGCCAGTTACTTAAGAATCTACTTGGATCTTCTAATATATAACTTTGGAGACTCACTCATGTTGTAGGAGTATCATATTTCAACCCTCACGCGAAACCTGCAATCAGGTGTTTTAAATCTGGAGTAAGTTCAGCCACTGCTTGTTCAAAACCAGCATCATCCATTTTTTCTTTCCCTCGCAGTTGTGCTTGTCTGAGGTTAGAACTTCCTTTGTTTGAAAGTCCCCATTCTCATGTAAAACTATTCAAATGATACAGGTATGGAGAGATAAATAATCCAAACATAATAACAAGTAATACATTAAAACTGACAAACCTTCAGAGTGTTAATTTTTTTAATAATTTTTGTAAACTGGTATTTTCTTGAGCCTTTTGTCTAAAATATCAATCACTATCTACAAATCTATCATTGGTCATAAATAGAAGGAAAAAACTCACAAGTCAGATAGCTCATAAATAGATAAAAGCTTCTCCTCTAGTGAGATACATCAATGCAATCAAGAATGCAAATCAAAATGCATCACTCACCTTAGGTTCTGCAATGAAATTTTGTAATCACAAAACAGTTAATAAAAATAGTGGAATATAAATATTTTCTGACAAAATAGCTATATTAAAATGAAGCAATATTGGAGAAAGAAAGAATAGTATCAACAATAATATCAAATATTTTGGTGTTAAATACTGTTTCCCTATTTTATAGAGTAGCAGTCCTGAAAAATTAAAAAGAACAATATTAAGAATTTGAGTTGATAAAAATTGATTTTGTAGAAAATAATCTATTCCGGCTATTGGGAGAGAATATAAAAAACCAAACCATCCAGTTCAGAATCATTGAGTAGAAAGGCTTTTGATATATTCACTCATTTGCAAATATGCAAAGCTATCTGCTACTTTTAAAACTTCATTGAGTTGAAGAAAGTAGACGTGAATAAGAGTTCATATAATAAATGTAAGAAGGAAAAGTATTTTTTGCATAGAATTTTATTACAAATATTTATCTTATAGTAATCTAAAAACAAAAAAAATAAACTATAAATAGTTTATTTTTTATTTAACTCTTTGATATAGAATAACTCTTTTCAGTGAGTCATATCTAATTTTCATATACTAGATAGTCACAATTTATCATGGAATTTTTGTGAATCTATATTCTTAAGTTCTGTTGAACTAATATAAGATTCAAATTCTTGTTTTATTAATTCTTCTTCAAAAAATTCTACTAATCTCTTTCATATTCATTTCCTTTGGTGCTTTTCTTTAACTTTTACCAAAGCTAGGAATGGAGTATTTCCCCACAACTTTTGATACAATAGAAAACCCAAGATTTCCCCCTTAATTGTAGCAACAATAACACTTTTATCATTAATACAATCTGACATAAAATTATCAGGATTTCAGTAATCAGCTTCTGCATTTATTTCTAAAACAGAAACTAAATCATTATGTTCTCAAATTCTTATTTCCATAAGTATAATTTTTATTTCTTAACTTCCTCTTTCTTCTTCTCCTCAAATTTTCTTTTCAATCCAATTCTACCTTTAGCAATATCAACTTGAATTACTTCAAATTCAACGTCTTCTCATTCTTTTACAATATCAGCTACGTTTGTAACTCTCTGCGCTGCTAGTTTAGAAATATGAATCATTCATGATTTTCCTCTGAATTCCACAATAGCTCAAACTCAGTCAATAATTTTAGCTACTTTTCCAGTAGATTTATATCCAACTTCTGGTTCCCAGATCATTTGTTCAATTTCAGCTATAGTCTTCTTTCAACCAACTTGATTCAATGCTGTAATAGTAGTAATACCGTCGTCAGCTATTGAAATTTTCACTTCATTGTCTTTTTCCATTCTTTGAACA
>CALLPO010000030.1 GCA_938015605.1 uncultured Candidatus Altimarinota bacterium
ACTAGCAAAAACAGGACCAAGTGATATTCAAAGCATTATTGTTCAAAATAATCATTTTTTTTGAGCACTTTTTCATAAGTTTTCATTAGATTTTCCTGCAAATCAAATTTTTGTAGAAAAGTTTTTCCAAAGGTTTGGAAAGATAGTAATAATTCAAAATGCAATCAATATACCTCAACTAAAAGTTTTCCACACTATTGGATCTACTCATATAAGAGCCGTTGATGCTTTTAATATAAGTGAGAAGAATATAATAGATATACTTAATGCAGCTATGATAATATATGGTTTATATTTATCTTTAGAGTCTTCTACAGAAGCCCCTAGTATTACTGGTAAAAGTGGTAATACACATGGAGCTAAAATCGTAAGAACTCAAGAGAGAAATGATACAATAAGTAATCACATATTTTTTTAGTTTAATAATCCATTAACAACATCTGCAGAGTTTGATCAACTAACCATAGCTTTAATTTTTTCCATATTGTCATCAACAAGCACAAAAGTATGTTGAGAAGTTACTCCATATTTTTTTCTTAAATCAAGATTAGAATCATAATCAACTTTAAATATAGTTAAGTCATCAGCAATTGTTTCAGATGATAAATTTTTATCAGCTGATTTACATGATGGACACCATGTAGCATGAAAGAATAAAACTTTGTTTCCTTTAGTAGTTTTTACCGCTGTTTCAGAATAATCTTGATAAGATCAAGCTGTTTTTTCCATAACCACTTCTTTCTCAATCATAGCTTCATCTCATTTTTCCATTACTTCTTTATCTTCCATAACTTCTTCAACTACTGTTTCATCTTTAGCTATCTCTTCTTTTGTTTCCATAGTTCCCTTCTCTTCCATCATTTTATCGTTCATTTTGTCATCTTCTTTTCCTTCCATAGCTTCTTTCTCAATTACTTCTTCCTTTTCCATTGTTGTATCTTCAATAACTTCTGCTAACATTTCTTTTTTAGCTTCTTCAACTACTTCTGCTTCAATTATTGGAGTACTATTCTCCATTGCTTTTTTTTCTTCTGTTCATGTACATGATGCTAGAACGAAAACTAATACTAAAAGTATGCTAATTTGTTTCATAAAAAATTCTTAATAATAAATAAAGTAGCTTCATCATATTGAAACTACCTTAAGTTTTTCTTAAAAAAATATATATTATTTTATTATTTCAAAATATGATTCTTTTACTCACAATTTTTTATCTATTCACAGAGTTTCTAAAACATGTTCAATAACATCTTTATGCTCTCCTTCTTCAAATCTAAAATCAATATATTTTTCACCATTCTCAAATAAATCAAGAGAGATGATAAGGCCACTTAAAAAATAATTTTGTCTTTTCTTAATAAGGACCTGTTCATATCTACCATAGATTTTCTTGAATGCAGAAAGTGTATCATGGTCAATGAAGAAATTAATACCGTATCTTTTTTCATATGATTTATTTTTTGCTTTAGGTCATCTGTAACTGAGTAAATATTTACCAAATTTCAGATTCCTTATTCTCATAATCTCATCACTCTCAGTTAAACTCTTTCACTGAGTACTCATGAAATAATCAGTTTCTACCAACTCTCATACATAAAAACCTCACATTCTATTAATTCTCTGTCAGAGTTCATCAAAATCCAAATTACTAATTTTATATTTCAGTTGAGTTTCTTTAATTTTTGATGTTCTTGATTCAATAAATGGAATGTAATTATTCTCAATAATTATATTAGCACTCTTCTTTGTTGGCTCTATATGCTCAGTATTTTTTGGTTCTACTACCTTTGAAAAATAATTAAGAATTTTTCACGCTTTATCTCAAGTTCTATCAACATCTCTAAAAATTCTTCTAAGTATTCTTCAATGAGTACCAAGATCTACAAAGATTTTGTAATCTCCGAGAGAAATAATTGAATCATGTAGTGCAAAAAGTCATTCTACAACAATGATTTTTTTCGCAGAAACTTTTGTGTATTTATTTGTTCTCTCTCATGTTTTAAAATCATAAATTGGAGAATGAATATCTTTTCCAGACTTCAATTCTTTTAAATGCTTGAAAAATAAAGGGAGATCTAGAGCATGAGGTTCATCAAAAGTGAGCTTATTTTTTTTCACAAATTCAGCACCTATATAATAGTTATCCATTGAGAGTAATACTGATTCTTTCTTGTATTTAGCAATGATTCTCTTAGCAATCAAAGATGTTTTACCTGAAGCAGATCAACCTGCAATCAGCACAATAATATTATCAGATGTATTCTTGTTAATCTTTTTTATATCTTGTTTAACCTTTCTGATTCACTCATAGAGTTTTTCTTTTTGCATGAACTTTGTTTTAGTATTTATCTATCTACCTTTATTCTAACACAAAAACTACATAAAATAAAAAAACAAGAATTGCTCATTCTTGTTTTTATTGTGTAAAATTATATTTTCAATTTTTATATACTGTTTGCTTATCAAAAGTAATACTTTCAACATCTGGAAATACATCAATATGGAATCTTTGAGTTACTTTTCTGTGAAGTTTTTTTCTATAGATTTGGTGTTTTTTTCACAAAGACATATGAAATCAACTAACTCTTTCAAAAGCAGAAACATCAGATAGCCTTTTAGTCTTAGATATTCATGTATTCATACCAAATCATAACTCTCTCACCATAACTTCTCAATCTTCTCCTGCAGCTATTTTATAAAGTAGTTCTCTGAATATTGGTGGACATTTTGGATCATCACATGTAAGCATAGATTTCTCAATTTTTACAACAAATGGGTCACAAAATTGTACTTGAAAATCCATATCTGGATACGCATATATTGAAAAACTACCATTCACATTATCAAATACTGCAGCTTCAGTGAAATTC
>CALLPO010000031.1 GCA_938015605.1 uncultured Candidatus Altimarinota bacterium
CTTTTTTAATTTATGAGAAAAATAGACAAGAAAAAAAGGGACCTAGTCCCGTTTAAGTATTTGATATATTTTATTACTATAGACCCCCATCTATGATAGTAAATATATCATGAAGGTAAGGCTAACCCCTTCATTATTTTAATTATTTTGCCTATTTTAGTGTCCCCACCATATATGGTTAAATAAAGAATTAATTATATACAATTGCATACAACATCTTTATTGAGAGGATAAATTCTGTTTTTGTTCCTAAAAAGAAGAGACTAGTAAATAATACTAGGAGGAAGACAAAGGAGAAAATATTATCTACCAGTCTCTAAATGTACAAAGGAGTAAGGAAAGTCTCCTTTGCTTGTTTTCAGAAAAACAACGTACAGTTGAGTCTGAAAATCTTTATATTTATATAATATTGAGACCATTTTGTCAAAATAAATATAAACTATTGCGTTAATAACTCATCTAACTTCCTATTGGAGAAAAAGAGTCAAACTCATCAGAATAGTAATGGGAATATAGCTACACTTGGTTCTAGTCAAAGTATTGCTATTCAAATCAGGAGTCAGAGTATTGAGAATACTGTGGAAGATAAAAACTTAGAAGGAATTTTGTTTGAAGTTGTAAAAGATTTTCACCAAAACAGATACATCATAGGTAGTGAAAGAATAAGTGAAAATCATGCAGCAATAACTGTAATATTAACTATATCTCTTTCAAAATAGCATATAAGGGTTGCAATAAGAGATATAAAAATTGAATTAATTTTAATGTTTCTAATTTTGTCCTTTATTCTAAAAATATTAAGATGAGAAGATATTGAGAAAACATAAGAATCAAAACTAGACATTACTGCTGCAAAAAACATAACTATTGCTATTGGAATAAGTGCTGCTGGAAGATATACTTCAATAGCTTTCACAAATACAATTGCTGGATCTATATTTGGAAATTGCAGTCTTACAAGATATCACATAATTAGTAGTAATATTACTGATAAGACTATCAATGGAACTACTCATAAGAATCATTTTTTTAAGCTCTTATTGTTTTTTCATGAAAATATAAGCTGATATCTATCAATATATGAAAAAACTGAAAATGCTCAAAAAATTAAAAATCAAAATACTGTTCACAAATCAATTGTATCAAATTCTGTTTTTACTAATAATTCTAGATTAGTTTGTTGAAACATAAATGTACTCAAAATACCTAGGATTAATATAATAGTTCCTCATTGGATTATATCAGTTGTAATAACTCATTTGTATCAACTAAAGAACAAATATCACAATACTACGATTATCATTGAAATGAGTGCAAACTCATAGTTTAGAAGTCCAAAATATGTAATAAGGTTTGCTCATCAACTTACACTAACAAGCAACCATCAAAAATTTATAGCACTTCATAATATATTTGTCATATTAGAGAGATTCTTAGACTGTGTTTTAAACTGAACTATATCTCACATTTTCAAGAACTTTTTATCAGATGAGAGTTTATAGAGTTTAGGCGTTATGTAATATGCAAGAATAAACATGGAAATCACATATCAAATTACGGCTCAAAAAACACCAATTCAAAATTGATATATGAAGGCTGTATATGTAATAAACCAACTTGCTCATATACTTGTTGAATACTTACTCATGGCTATTGAAAACCATGATCTATTTCTACTTGAGATCAAAAAATCATCTGCAGTTTGCTTTTTAGACAAAAAATATGCAAACATAAAAAGACCTAAGAAATAAATAGACAAATATATAATAATTTGTGTTTTAGTATCCATGTATAATGATTATAGAAATTAACTATTTAAAAACTCTAATACTTTTTTGAATCTTTTTTTATACCTTACTTCAGGATGAAATCTTGGGACTGGAATAGAGTGTTTTTTATAGAATTTAAACTCTTGCTTTGTTATTCTATACGGTCTTTTTGATTTTTTACAAATAAGAATTTTATTGAGAATATCATCTCAAATATCAGCAATATTGTCTGGAAGATCTTCAGAATTAATACAGTTTTTTAATTTAGCTGTGTTAATATTATTCTCTTTTGTTCTCCATTTAATTTTGAGTTTTTCTTCTCATCCTAAATCGAGATAAGCTTTTGAAATAAATTTCTCTGATTCTAATACATAGACTGTTCCCTCTCAGTTTTTGTCATGGATTTCTTCTTTAATATAATTTTTATTATTATCTAAGTATACAATTTTTTTTATTGGATAATATGAATTTGCAATGGTGTCATTATATGGATGTGGGGACATTTCTGTTGTAAAAAAGTTTCACCAACTTCAATCTTTTTGCATAATTTTGATAATTTCAATCATTTTTTTATCATATTTTTCTTTGGGATATTTTTTATTAAATATCATGTTATTTCATTCTATAAGTCATGCAGACATAAATGTATCATTGGTATTTCTTATGTCCCAATTATAATAGCTGTTATTAATATTTGATCATAAACATGTAAATGCGATTTTATTTCACATAGTTAACCCAATATCTTCATAACAATTAGATAACTGTACTCCACAAGCATATGATGAAGATAGATTCTTAGATCATTCTCAAGATAGCTTAGAATTAATGCTAGACTCTAATCAAAAGCAATTTGAACAGTTAATAAGATTATTAGATGATCAATTGTTTTTTCATCAGTGTATGTTTTCATTATTAGTAAAATTTGTGTCTAAATCATCATAATTTATAATTTCTTCAAACTTTTTCATGTACTTCTTAATCTGCTGATTATTTCAAATAATCTTTCATATTTTATCAAAATATTGCTTCTTAGAATATTGTTTATTAAAAAAACAATACTCTTTTCAATCTAGATTTGTACATCAAAAACAATGAGTACAGTTTTTACAATTAAATAAAAACCAACTCTCTTTTGAATAATCAGTATATCTACTGTAGTAAACATTATAGCAATCTCAAAGAAAAATTGATTCATAAACCTTTTCACTTCTTGCGTTTATGTATCAGTCTATATCTTGAGTACTTTTGAAACTTGTATCTGTATACATGCATTTTTCTGATTCATAAGGCATCTGACACATATAACAATCCTTTGCGTTTAATCAATAATTGCAATAATCACTATTTTCCATAGTTCATGTAATATTTAAAGACCTTTTTGGAATTGAATCAAAGAGACTTTTAAATGTTTTTAAAGGATTATTATAGTTAATTTCACTTGGAATATATTTGTCTCTATTCCATTTGTCAGAAAAAAAGTAATTAAAATGAAAAACATCTCACTTGTATTCTGGTGGATAAATTGAAATTATATCATCTCAAGTAGCACTACATGTTCTTTTGTATAGATTTCTTTCATTTCTGAAAATTAATTTAATTCTTTCCCTTGTTTTTGGAGAGTATTGAGGTTCTGGAAATAAATATTTTTTATTATCTATTATGGGTGATGCTTTTTTAAGTATATCTAATTCCATTTGATATATAGGAAATTTTTCTCAACTCACAGGACATATTTTTTCTTTTATTATTTCTGGCATAGATATTGGCTATAAAATATAACTTTATATTAGTTACTGTATTTACTTCTTGA
>CALLPO010000032.1 GCA_938015605.1 uncultured Candidatus Altimarinota bacterium
GCAATACTGAGAAGTATTGCTTTTTTGGTCTAAACAAATATCATAGCTTTATAAAAATAATAAACAAAATATATAACTGATATTTATGGAGGACACCTTTTTACTAGCACAATTCTTTGGAATAATAGGTCTCATTTTAGAAATTATTACTTTCCAATTTAAAAATAGAAAAACTATTTTAGTTCTTCTTATGCTTTGAACTATTTTTTGGGCAGTACATTTTTATTTTTTACAAGAATTAGTGTCAGCATGAATACTTATTTGGTCTGCACTAAGATTGCTTACAGCATTTCTTTTAAATAAAGAATGAAAGGTGTTTAAAATTTCAGGATATTTTTTTATAATTTCAACTATTATTATTACAGGTATTTTTTACAAAAATTATATTGATATTCTTGCACTTATTGCTTGATTGACAGCTGTTATAGCATCTTTTCAGAAGCAGGATAAGTCTTTGAGAATTTGGTCCATGATAAGTACTTTTGTTTGGCTTATTATTTCAATTCTAGTTTGGACACCAATTTCAATATTAGCTAGTACTACTTTTCTTATTTCAAATATGATAGGATATCGGAGGTTTTATTGAATAAAGAAAATTACATGAAAAATTTAGCCATCAATATTTGTATACTTCCTTCAGAAGAAGTAAGTAATTTTTGTCATGATATTTATAATGAAGATACAAGTAATTATTCTAGTGAGGAGTTACCATTTATTCCACACATCACTTTGTATCAAAAAGCATTATCTGAAGAGTCTATTGAATTTTTAAAAGACAACATTGGCAAGTTAGATTTAGATACATTTGAGATTGAACTATGAGAATGTTTTTTTTCGACATTACTTTGAGTCACTGTTAAAAGAAATTATAATTTAAACCAACTTCAAAAGAAAATTATTGATACAGTAAGTGATTTAAAAGGATGAGAACTTACTAAAGAGTCATTTTTAACTCAAAAATATTTTTTTGAGGAAAATATTTTATGGGTTGAATGATATAGTAAATATCTTGATTTTAAAAAGGATTTACATATAACTTTATGAAAAGATGATCAATCACAATTAATAACAAATTCTCCAGATAATTTTACATTTGATACTCTTGCAATATGATTAATGTGAAATTACTTATCTGTGAGAGAAATTTTATTCAAAATTAAAATCAAATAATTCCATGAAAATAATAAATAAAAATAAAGTAAAGAGTTTCTTAGAGAGAGTGAATTTCAAAGACACTGTTTTTGTGTTGGATTTTGATGGAACTATCACTACAAGTTGAGATGCAGGGAGTTTTTCTCCTATTGCAAAAACTGATTCAAGTGCAAGAGAATATATGGATACTATCAGTTCATATTATTATCCAGTTGAGAAAGCTTCAAGTCTTGATGAAATAATAGATACTCTTAAAGAGCATGACAAAATACTTGCTGAATCTGGGATATCTTTCTATGATTTTAGAGATATTTTGATGCAACAACGGTGGGATTTAACTATGCTTGTTTGAGTGAAATTCAACTTAAATATTGATAATTATAGTGTTAAAGAATGAGAGTTTAGAAAATGAATGAAAGATCTGCTAAACTACTTATATGATAATAATTTAGATTACCTTGTGATTTCTGCAGGTGTTAAAAATTATATAAAGAATTTCTTTATTCATCACTGATTCAAAATTGATAGAATGCATATAGTAGGGAATGAATTTATAACAGATGATGGCTGAAAAGCAATTTGATATGATAAAGAACTCATCACTCCTTTCACTAAACAACATCTTGATTACAGAGAATATAGTATCTGAACAAAAGAATTTGCTATACAATTTTGAGACAGCCTGTGAGATGCTCATATTGTAAATGATAGCTTTGATGAAAAAAATATACTCACTATTTGAATCACTTCTGGAGATGACTCAAGGTTAAAAGGATTTTGTGATACTTTTGATATAGTATTGGATGAAGCAGATTGATGAGTTAAAGCAATATTAGAACTATTAGAAATTAAACTTTAAAACTCAATGTCTACAGAAAAAATATGATATATTTCATTGATTTCATTTTTACTACTGGATTGATTATTTCCAGTTTTTTCAGTTGAAGTAATCAATAGTGTTGGTGTTTTATGGCTGGTAACTCTGTCTACATGAATTGCATGATTTTTTTCACTATTAGTGCTTTTAAAAAAGAAAAAGTTTAGTCAGTATAAGCAGAAAGAAATTATTGTTCCAACAATTCTAGGATGACTAGGATTATGAATTTGAACACTTTTTTACTTTTATTGAATTAAATATTTAAATGCTTCCTTGGCATCAGTTTTGTTACTTCTTCAAATACCAATAGGGTTTATTATTTTTAATGTATTTGGTAGAGAGAAATATAATTACCAACAATTTATTGGTTCAATCTTAATGTTTATTGGTGGATTTATTGTTATTTATAAATGATGAAATCTTTTAAATATCTGATCATTGATAATGTTGCTGGCTTGTATACTTATGGTTTTCTGAAATTTCTTTGTGAAAAAAGCAAGTCTACATGGAGCAAGTTCTTTTTTCCTTCTGTTTAATAGAAGTGTATTAATGTTTGTTATTATTTGAGTTATAGCATTTTTATATGATTGAGCCCCTAATACAATAATTGTAAAAGAATCACTTTTTGATATTATTGCAATATGATTTCTTTTTATGTTTTTAGCTAAAGTGCTTTGGATTAATGCTTTAAAAAATCTAAATTCAATTATCCCACTATCTTCATTTCCATTAATTGCAGTTATAGCTATAATATTATCATATTTTATGCTTTGAGAAACGCTAAATGTTCAACAGCTTATTGGACTCATTCCAATATTTATTGGTTTCTTTCTGCTTACTTATTATAAAATTTCTTAATAAATGTTTATGGAATTATACTATTTAGTTATCTTTGCAGTAATAATAAATTCAGTGGGGAGTATTATTTATATGAAAAATACTCTTCTTTGAAAAACTAAACCTAACAGAGTTATTTGGTTAATTTGGGCAATTACATGATTAACGGCAAGTGGGGCAACAATATATTCTGAATGATTTGTTTGGTCAGCACTTCCTGTTTTTATATCAGGTCTCCTACCTTTACTTATTGTATTGGTATCTTTTGTTAATAAAAAAAGTTATTGGAAGCCATGAAAATTAGACTATATATGTTTTACTTTAGCAATAGTAGCAATATTATTATGGCTGATCACAGATAATCCTTTATTGGCTATTTTATTTTCAATTGTAGCTGATATTCTTATAGTAATTCCACTACTAATTAAAGTATATAAATATCCT
>CALLPO010000033.1 GCA_938015605.1 uncultured Candidatus Altimarinota bacterium
TAAAGAATGTAGAATTTAAAAATTAAGTAGTAAAAATTTTTAAATTTTCATTATGAAAATTTTCACTAGAGAATTTTTAAATGGGGTGCCTGACGGGGATCGAACCCGCAACATTCAGAGTCACAGTCTGACGCTCTACCAATTGAACTACAGGCACCATAGATTTGCTGTTTTTCATAAGCCGGAATAGTATATAAAAAAAGCCTGCTAATGCAAACTTTTTTTACTATTTTGTTCAACCTTTACTATAGTCACAATTTAGCTGCTGCCTGCTGTAAAAGTTCATTGTCTGAAAGATTAGATTTTTCTTTATTTTCTTTAGTAATAATTCTATGAGCATCATTGATAGAATCAATCGTTTTGTGTCCAGATTTGATACCTAATAAATTTGCATCTTCTTGTATTTTAAGAACATTTTTTTCATATATTTTACTCTTTTTTTGCCTTTTAGCAGTAGCTTCTTTTACTATTTTACTTTTTTTCTCTGATTGCATACTTCTATCAACAGCACTTACCCATTCTAAGAAAGTTTTTGCTTTTAATCTATCTATTTTTGTAGCTTTTTTTGTTATCTCGGATATCTCCCCTAATATTTCAGCTTTACCTTTATTTCATTTTTCTCATATTGTAAATCTTTTTCATTTATAATAAATTTTACCTCATTTAAAAGTAATATTAAGTTCAGGATGTGATGATATATAATTGTTTACATCTATTCATAATCCATTTATTTTTATAGTTACATCATTATATTCCTGCTTATTTTCAGGAATCTCACTAATAGACTCTTCAGCCTGTAGTTCTTCTATTTCTTTTATTGCAGGATCTAAGTATTGTTTTTCAATGTTTTCACCAAGAGTTTGAGTATCTAGTTCTTCTGCAATTTTTTCATTATTTATCTCTTCAAAAATAAACACTTCTCATTCTTTTTTTAATAAATATTCTTTCTTAGAATCTTTTTCATTAAAAGTTATTTGATAAGGTTGATTATAGAAATCTAAAAATTCTAAATATTTTGAAACATCATCAGATGAAAGGTGCATAGAAACCCCTGATTCTACATCTTCTAAATCTTTTCAAGCAGAATATCAAATTTCTTGAACATATCATTTCATATATTTTTCTGTAGCTTTATCTATACTATATACAGTAGCTGTGCTATTATTTATGGCAAGAGAAAACTCATCTACTTTATGTGAGAAAGCAGAGTTTTTTATAAACTTTCTTGCTGCTTTTTTTGATCAATTCAATAAATTATTTTGTAATACTAATTGTGTCTCAGTATCTACAATTTCTCTAATTTCATTATTAATTTCAGGAATTGTTACCAAAAAGAAATGTTCATAGTCTTCCCAATTTGAAACTCATATATTATTAATATCATCATCAAGTCTTCATAATGATTCATTTATTGCTGATATCTTTTTATCTAACAACTCTTGTTCTTTTTTCTCTTCTAATTTTTTTGCATTTTCATTTTCAGCATTTTCATTTACCTCTTTTTCAAGCTGTTCAGCTAATACAGACTTTCACTCTATTACTTCACACTTCACTGATTTCGATGCAATCTTAGAGCTATTAACAACATCAGTTTTACTCTGATCTGATTGACTTTTTTGCTCTATTTTATCATGTAAATAGCTTATAATACTTTTTTTAAGCTCCCCTCAATCAAAAACTAAATTATTTTTGTATTGAAAACTATCATAAATGTTTTGAAGTTGTTTGGCAGTCATATAATCTGACAACTCTTCTAGTGATTTTTTGAACATATTAAGATCCTCTTCTTTAGCCCAATCTGTATTTGTCATTTCTAAGATAAGTGTATTTATTGCAGTTTCTAACTCTTCCTTACTTTTCTGTTTTTCTATACACTCTGGGTTTTCATTAAGATTATTCACTATCAACATTCAAAATAATCTCTTATATTGCTTTAATAAATGCATTTTCGATAAATTTAATATATAAATCTTTATAAATATATTTTATCATATCAAACATGTAAAAGTCAAAAAAAGTATGCTTTTACACATACTTTTTTACTACTATTATTGACTACTTCTTCAATAAATTAACAAATGCCTCACTAGGTAAACTTACTTTTCAGAATTGTTTCATCTTTTTCTTTCACTTAGCTTGTTTTTGTAAAAGCTTTTTCTTTCTTGATATATCTCAACCATACAGCTTTGCAGTTACATCTTTTCTCATAGCGGAGATGTTCTCCCTTCATACAACATCAACTCAAACAACTGCTTGGATTTTTATTGTAAAAAGAGCTTTAGGGATAGATTCTTTAAGGTTTCAACATATTTTTCACCCCAGTATTCTAGCCTGACTTCTGTGGCAAATAAATGCTAGTGCATCTACTTTCTCATCAGCAATGAGTACTTCTAATTTCACTAAATCATCTTCACTATATCTAATAAATTCATAATTAAGACTAGCATATCAACTTGATAAACTTTTTATTTCATCATAAAAATCTCAAATTAATTCATTCATAGGAAGCTCATATGTAAGCATTACTCTATCTGAGTCTATAAATTGTTGATTCTTAAATATTCATCTTCTTTCTTGAGAAAGTTGCATAAGTGCTCCAAGATAAGCTTGAGGAGTGATAATTTCTACTTTAGCAATTGGTTCTTCAATGTGAAGATATCTTCATTGAGCTGGTAAATCCTCTGGATTAGAAACAAGTATTCTTGTTGTTTTTTGACCTTTTACATCTTGAAGTAACTCTGCTGAATACCTTGAATACTCACTCAGTTTATCTCATAGAACAAGTACTCTATAAGTAACTTGGGGTGATGTCATTATAACATCCATTTGAAATTCTCTGAATAATCTTTCCTTAACAATATCAAGATGAAGTAGTCATAGAAAACCACATCTATAACCATGTCCAAGAGCAGGAGAAACTTCTGATTCTACAGCAAGTGCTGAATCATTCAATACAAGCTTCTCCATAGCATCTTTTAGAAGTGGATACTCACTTGAATCCATTGCAAAAATACCAGCATAGATAAAAGGAGTCACTTCTCCAAAACCATCAATAGCCTCAGCATCTTCTGGTTTTGCTTTTGGTCATTCAACCATTTCTGGTTTCCAAAGTGTATCTCACACTTTAGCATCTTGAATAGTTTTTAAACCTGTTACCACATATCAAACTGATCATAATCATATTTTAGGATCTGATTCATAGCTTGGTGAAAAATGTCATACATCAAGTGCTTCAATCTTCTTATCAGTATTTAGAAAATGACATGTATCCCCTTTCTTTATCTCTCAACTAAACACTTTTACATAACTCACAACTCCCCTGTATGGATCATATTGAGAATCAAAAACAAGAGCTTTGAGTTCATCTTTTTCTGGATTTTTCTCTGTATAAATTTTAGGACTAGAAATTCTCTCCAGAACTGCTTCTAAAACAGCTTCCACATTTTCTCATGTTTTAGCAGAAATTCAGATTATTTCTTCTTTTTCACAACCAAGTAAATTGATAATTTCTTCAGCAACCTTATCAAAATCAGCTGCTGGAAGATCAATTTTATTAATAACAGGAATAATATCTAAATCATTCTCAATCGCCATATAAACATTACTCAGAGTTTGAGCTTCTATTCCTTGTGCAGCATCAACTATCAGAAGTGCTCATTCTACTGAAGCCAAACTTCTTGAAACTTCATATTGAAAATCAACATGCCCTGGTGTATCAATAATATTGAGTTCATATCATTTCCAATTCATTCTTACTGGTTGAAGCTTGATAGTGATACCTCTCTCTTGTTCAAGTTCCATGGTATCAAGCATTTGACCATGCTTCATATCTCTTTTTTCAATAGTTCCTGTCATTTCAAGTAATCTATCTGCTAGAGTCGATTTTCAATGATCAATATGGGCAATAATACAAAAATTCCTGATTTTTTCTAAGTTCATCTATTTATTTTGAGTTTAAGTGTAAAGTTGATTGAATTATAAAGAGAAACAGTAAAAAGTACATAATTTTTCGTATTTTAATTATTTACCTATATTTTCTAATTCTCATGATAATTTACACCATTGCTCAATAGTAAGTCCTTCTCCCCTAATTCACTCTGAAATTTCTAATTTTTTAAATACCTCAAGCACTTTATCTTTATCTAAACCTCAAGCAACGAGATTTTTAGTAAGTTTTTTTCTTGCTGAACTAAATCATATTTTCACATATCTCAAAAATACTTCATCATTAACTTCATCAAATTTATTATGACTTTCAAATAACAACACACTTGATTCTACATTAGGTGCTGGTACAAAATTCTCTTTTCATACTAACATTAATTCTGATACATATGATTTTTTTGCCATCATAAGTCAAATCACTGAAGACTTTTGTTTTTTTCCTTCTCTAAAAATATCAAGAATTTTATCTCATACATCCTTTTGCATTAATATAACCATCTCATCTGGTTTGTTCTCTAGTTTATACAAGAAATGTCTTAAAATAGGTGAAGTGATATAATATGGGATATTAGCTATTACTGAATATTTTTCTACTTCTGGAGTATACTGTAATACATCTTGATTCTCTATTTTGAAATTTGTATTATCAGCCTCGAGTTCTCACAAAGCAATTCTATCTTCTAGAATTTCAACCATTCTTTCATCAAGCTCAACAAGAGTTAAACTCTCTAAGTTTTGTTCTAATAATTTTTGAGTAAGAGCTCAATATCCTGGTCAAACCTCAATAATGTTTTTATCCTCTGTTTCAATAGATTTTGCAATATCATCAATAATATGTTCGTTCACCAAAAAATTCTGCCCTAGTGCTTTTTTTGCTCTAATTTTATACCTCTTTAACATTTCTTCTGACATTGCAGCTATCATCTTTTCACTCATATATTTTCTCTAAAAAATAATTTTAGAAATTCTAACTAAAAAAAATCAAAACACAAAAAAAAGCTAACTGTATAGCTTTAAAAAAATTAATTTTTTTATTTTGTCTTATTAAAACATTTCATCAAACATGGAGTTCATTTTACTGCCATAATTCTATTTAAACAAAGTGCTCAAGCAATAAGTATAAATGCTAACCCACTTAAGAATGGAGGAGTCATACTAGCATTTTGATACATCATCATAATTCAAATAATAACAATTCCTGCTCTGAGAGCTAAAGCTAAATATTGCATAAAAAATATTTTAATAATTAAAGTATAGACAGTATACTAAGTTTCTACCTTAAATAAAGATTAAGTTATTCTTTCTCAAAAAGAAATTGTCCTCTGAGTCATTTTATTTCTTTATCTATAAATTTAAAATTATGTTCAGTAAAAAAATGAATTAGACTTTCAGCATCATAATAATATATTTGAAGGCATTTAATTGATTCTCAAGGGAGGAATGTAATTTGCCCTTTCATATCAATTTGAGTTTTTTCAGTAAAATTAAAATAAAATTCTACTTTCAGTGAATTAATTCATTCCTCTTTTTTCATTACCTTTGAAAGTTCACCATTTTCCATTGGAATCTTACTTTTTCTAAAAGGGCTTGTTAAAAATTCTTCCAGTCATTCAATCTGAACTAGATTAAAAATATTCATATCATCTTTTACTTTTTTAGATTTTCTCAGCCTGACATCCAACCAAATCTGGTCTCATGAAGAAAGTATATCATACAAAGTATCAATAATATTAGTGTGATTAATATTTCAAAAGGTATTAGAGAAAAAACTAAAGACTCTTTTTTGTCCTCTAGTTGTGATATTTTGAATTTCATTCTTGAAATCAAGTGATGAAAAATCTGCACATACAAATTTTTTCTTGGTATCAACATTTTCTAAATTCTTTTCAGCTAAAAATAACATCTCTTTTGATAAATCAACACCTATAAATTCCATTAATGACTCATCAGACATTGTTGAATATATATGTTTATCTACAACTGCATTTCCACATCATAAACTAATGAGAGAAATTCTCTTATCTCAAAGGAAACAATTTTTATGTCAAAATTCAGGTATGTTAATTTCATTATCTTCTTCTTCCTCATGCATAAGTTCATCTTTATGATCTTTGTAATCATAATACAAATCAGCTCACTTTCAGTGGTACAAAAACTTCTGTTCTAAGTTTCTATTCTTTAAACAGCTTGAAAGTTCTTCACTAACTTTTGAATCAGATATAATACTATATATAGACATGTTTTTATAAAATTATATTCAAATAAAACCTGATTTAGATATATTTAATTTTCACAATGTACTATCAAAAATCACTCAATTTTTATATGTGAAAGTAGCACAAAATCATCAATTAGAATATCCAGAGATATTATGAATTTCAACATCTTCGTTATCAAACCATCCTTTTTCAACCAATTCATCAAAGAACTCTCTATCTTCTAACTCCCAAACTACACTAGTTGAGTTATTGTATACTATATCAAACAACTCTTCACTAAAATCATTGAAACAAATATTTAGTAACTCATTCTTTATTTGCTTATGGTTCTCTAATTTGTTATCTGTAAGATAATTTTGAAACAAAATTTCAGATTTCTCTACACTCAGTCATTCCTCATTAAATCATAATATGTGCATAAGAGGAATATAGAGAGACTGGCTTTCAAATGATTTTTTAACCTGCTTATGAGCTGGCATATGCTTTAGTGTAGCAAGATTATGCTCTCTATCAGCCAGTTTCACTAAAATACATCCTATATTCTTAGCTCAGCCAGAAAGCATTTTATCCCTTTCATCTTCAAATATTTCTTCTTCTCTGTAAAAGGATTTTTCTGTCTTTGTAATTGAATCAACAATGAATCAAATATTTTCTCAAAACTCTTCATATACTTCTGACATTTCTAAACTTTCACAATCCTCAACTGTATCATGGAGTAATCAAGCAATAAACAAATCTACATTTCAGAATCTATTCCAAAGAGATAAACCAACAGATAATGGATGAATAAAATAATCTTCTCAAGACTTTCTCTTCTGTCACTCATGAGCTTTTTGAGCAAAGTTATATGCTTTATTTAAAAGTTCACTTTCTTTTAGAGAAAGCGAATCTAATATTTTTTTAAACTGTGGAGTGTCTGAATATTCCATTAAATAAGGTTTCTTGTATAAAAAATGTGTATGCAATTTTGTTTATTATTATAGCTATTTTTGAGACTTAATCAAAAAAAAGCAAAGAGAAAAACTCTTTGCTCTATAACTAAGCCACATTTTGTTTAGTTCTGTTTATTTTAATAGTGCTCTAAAACTTCCTTCCATGTCCTCAAGACTATTTGCATGTGAACCAAGTAGATCTTCAGTTCAAAGAGAGATTTCATTATTCTTGTTATATGCTTCAATTTCTTGTCTCATATTTACAACAATATCATTTGCTCTTTGTTTCTTTTGTTCTAGTGTTTCATTAGTTAACTTTCCTCATAAGTCTACATATTTTTCTCAAATAGTGTGAGCAACATTAAATAATGTTTCATAGAATACTTCTGTTTCTTTGTGAAAATCTGTATCACTTGTTTTTGTATCAATGTGAATTTGTAACATATCAAGATATGCTTTCACTGCTTTTTGGTGTAATTCTTTCATAATAGTTGTGATTAAAAGTATATAAGAGAAATGAGAACTATTCTCATTTCTCTTATATTATCCTTTTTATAATGAAAGTCAAAATTAAAATGAGAATAATTCTTATTAAACTTGCTTTTTATTCAAAAGTGTTTAAGCTAAAGTCATATACTAATAAAATAACTTATGAAAACACACTTTTATACAGATGCAATTATAGAAATCTGTAATAATAAACACCTCCCTGTTGATGTGATTTACACAGAACTTTCTAAAAAATATCCTGACGCTTGAAAATCTTCTATATACAGAAATGTTGAAGAGCTTGTAAAAAAATGAAAACTTACAAAAGTAATTGGAGTTGGGAAAAAAGCCTATTTTGAAAAAACAAAAAACCCTCATGCTCATTTAATTGATGAAGAAACAGGAGAGATTTTTGATATAGAAGAATGATCTCTTGGAAATTGTTTTACTTGAAATCTTCCAAAAAATTTCAAAATCACTGATATGGATATAAAGATATTTGGGAAGTTTAGTTAAAC
>CALLPO010000034.1 GCA_938015605.1 uncultured Candidatus Altimarinota bacterium
ATTTTTCTACATTCTTGTTGGTACTTTTCTCAAATTGTATCTGCATCAGATTGAGAAATAGTAGATTTATTATCTGTTTGATTTGAAAGTTCAGGTTTATTAATGTTAGCTCCCATATTTTATGTTTTTAAATAAATAATAATTACATAAATTTTATCACATTAGTTTGTTACGGTCAAAAATATGAACTATTTCTTTATTTCTCTTTTCCCTTCAGGAACCATATAATTAGTTTTGCATCAAGGGCAATTGAAAAAATATTCATAGTAGAACTTTTGTTCTGGTTTGAGTTTTTTCTTTTTAGGAATAGTTTTTACTACAGGAGTGTTACATTTTCAGCAGATGTCTCAGTCTTTTGAAATTTTGTTAGTGTTTTTGCATTTAGAGAGAATTTTAGTAATTGGATCATTTTGAGTACTAGCAACTTCTCATTTAAATCCCTCATCTTCAATTAAATCATCACTATTCAGTGCTAGAGTAGCGAGTTCATCACATCTTTCATTTTCTACATGTCAATTGTGTCATTTTACCCAATGAAAAGTTACTTCATGTTTCTGGGTTAGTTCTAAGAGTATTTCCCAAAGATCATAATTTATAGCTTTTTGAGATGAAGTTCTCATCCAATTATTTTGTTTCCACTTTGCAGCCCATCATTTTTCTATTCAATTTATAGTGTAGCTAGAATCTGTATAAACATCAACTTGAGATTTTGTTTTAAGTTTAGAAAGACCTGTTATTACTCCGGTCATCTCCATTCTATTATTTGTGGAAATTTTGTATCATTGATTAAATTCTTTCCTGATATCTTTATAGCACAAAATAATCCCATATCCTGCTTTTCAAGGATTTGGAGCAGCTCATCAATCAGAATAGAGTTCTACTTTTGGAAGTTTTTTTGTCATTATATTTGTATTTCTAGTTTTATATTTTCTTTAAAATTGGTATTTCAAATTACTCAGTTTTTATCTTTTCTAGCTTGTAGAAAAACTATTTTTATTATAACTCAGTCAATGGTTAATTCAGAATTATTATATGTATTTTTCAATTCTTTGAAAGTTTTAGAAAGAGTAGTATCAGCTTCTATATACTTTTGAGTAAGATTTTCAAATACTTTAATATCTTCAAGGAGTTGAATAAAATCTTTATTCTCTTGTAGATTATTAAATAAATCAGCATTTACAAAATAGATTTTTCAGAATAATTTTTTATCTACTTTATTGAAAATAATGTAGTTTCTATTATTTATTTTCTCTTCACTAAATTCTCTAATATAGAGATTAATTCAGCTAGAAATATTTGCCTGAGTTTTAATGTCTATTAGCTTTTTTGTTCAATCAATACTGCTCTCATAGATTAAATCTACTCACTTTGTATCTGTATCAATTCAAGGAACTTTAAAGAAAATCTTAATAAGGTTAGTCCAATAATCCAAAACATCAATATACAAAAAATTATCCTTTTCAAGATTAGACGTATCTTTCTTCCCAGAACTAGCAGAGTTCTGAATCTCCACTGCTTCTGTAATATTTCAGACTATGAGAATGTGTTTAGGCATAGTTTTTTATTTCAAATAGAAATCAAATATTCTCTCCAAAACTTGTACATTAATAGAATTCCCAGCTAAAAACTTAATTTTATTTTCATTAAAATTAAGGCGTTTTAATTTATTATAAAATTTCTTATCAAAACCTTGAAGGATAAAATGTTCAAGTGAATTGAGAAAGTAAATTTCTCAGTCATCTTCAAAATATTTAATTCTAGATTGAGCTCATGAAGCTGTAATAGTGGGAGCTAGTCAGTCTTTGTGATACACGTAACATTCTGCATTAAAGGTAGTATATCACTTGATAAACCCTTTTTTTACTCAGACATTAGTCTTTCAATGTATCTTAACTATTTCAATTTTTTTATCTGTAGAGAATTTATCTCTTTCCATGCCTTTTTGAAGAATTTTTGAGATAGTAGCTTTTTTCTTAACTTCTTGTTTAGGGAATTCTCCTATACTAGAATCTAGTGTAGAAATCATAAAAACTCTGCTTCTGTTTTGAACAGATCAAACATCAGAAGCATTTACTACAAAAGCCTGCGTTGAAGTATATCAGAGTTTCGAGAGTTCTTTTTTCCACTCTTGCAAATCTGGAGCAAACTCTTTATTGAGAATTGCTTTCACATTTTCCATCATTAAATATTTTGGAAGCTTAGAGGGATTGATAGCTTTAATTTCTTGAAGAATTCTTTCAATTTCCCAGAGTAATCAACTTCTTGATTTTTGTCATCTAGAAAATCATGACCTTTTTCATTGTTGAGAAATATCCTGACAAGGAAAAGAGTAGGTAAAGAGATCAATATCTTTATCTACTAAGTCTTCTCAGTGAATGTGATTAATATCTAGGTTTCAGAACTTTTGAATTACCTGTTCTAGAATAGAAAGCTGCTCACCCGAGTATCCTGCAAAGCTTTTTAGAGGTTTTTTGGAATCACGACTGAGACTATAATTTTTTAAAAAATCTATAGTTTTTTGTTTATCTATTTTTTTTCATTTTACTCCTAGGTATTCAACTCAATAAGCAATGATAGCATCAATATACCAATCACTAATTCACACTGAATGTACTTCAAATCAAATGTTTTCTAAGGCTCTGTGTTGACTTCAAATTCATGAAAATGCTTCAAAGAGATTTATTTTTTTCTTTTTTATATTATTCATCTAACAGCAGAAATATTAAAACTATAATTCATTTTTAAACCTCATAAAATTCAAATATATCAGACTTCTCCATCCACTATCACTTTTTTAAGAATGATACTATAGTCTTTAAGAAAAGGAGTAAAATTTTCTTCTCATATAAAAATATTAATTCAATCCTGAAGGGGGAAATTTTCCACAAAACTCATGAAGTTAAATTTATCTTCTAGCATCGTGATAATATTGAAAATATCATCTCCTATTATGGCATGATTTTTTTCTAAGAATTTTGGGATTCAAGAATATTCAAGGATATGTCTATTTGGAACTGCAAAAAAAGCAATCTCTTTTGTGTTTTTAGCTAAATCAAGACTAATAGAATGAATATAATCTGAGAGTTTTATGAAATCATTTTGATCAGAAATGTTTTTTTCTTGAAGAAAATGTTCTGGAGTGGAGCTCATGAGATAGTTAACAAAAGCTCTAAGTCATTTTGAGGTAGGCAATCTTCCTGCTGAATTATAAGGCTGATACACGAGTTCTAGTTTTTCTAATTTTGCCATATCATTTCTCACAGTAGCAGAACTTACTCACAGGTCATACTTTTTGAGTAAAAGTTTAGAACCCAAAACATCACCAGTCGCTAAGTATTCATCGACTATGATTTTTAAAATATCTATGTTTCTTTGTGTGAGTTGCATAAGATTATTATAATTCTTTTATCACTTTTAGCAATTGTTTTGCAGATGAGTCAGCATTGTATTTAAGGAAGAGTTCATTGTAAGAAGCTTCTTTTTTTCACATTGAAACAAAATTTTCTATAGCCTCAATCATATCAATTGTGCTCACGGGTGAGAAGTAGGCAACAGAGTCTCACATTATTTCTTGAATTTGATTAATTGATGATACAAGAAGAGGAGAATTGTAACTAATAGCTTCAGTAAGAGAGAAAGGGAAAGATTCATACAGTGAAGGGAATATAGTTCATGCAGCACTTTCATAAAATGCCTTCTTTTCTTCAGGCAAAGTATCTCAGATGAAAAATACTTTTTCAACAATACCTCAATCTACTACTTCATTTCTGAAGTTAATATCTTCAGTGATTTCTTGATCAAGTATTACAAGACTTATTTTTTGCTTTCTTAAATGTAGTTTTTTAAATACTTCAATAAGTTTAGAAAGATTTTTATTATTTCCATTTCACCCAGAATAGATGAAATAATCTCACTTGATAGAATATTTAGTTTTAATATTTCCTATTGTTTTTGTTTCTTCAACTTTCTCTGGAGTAAAGAATGGGTAGATGATTTCTAGTTTATTCTCTGGGATGTTCAGTTTTTCATTTAATTCATTTTTTGTATGATTTTCAAAACAAATTATTTTCTTAGCATTATCTAGAGAGGTATTTAGAAAGAGGCCTTCAAAAAATTTCTTAAATCCACTTTGTTCTCCTTCATAATGAATTTCTTTTAAATCTTTTACAAAGACAATATAATCTCATTTATATCTCAATGGTTTTTCTTCATTAAAAAAAATCATAAGATTATTTTTATCTTTGCTGAGTTTTCTAGAAAAATGAAGTTGTTCTGCAAATGTTCCAGGTTCTTCTTTAATAAGTTCCACATTAATAAAACTTGGGAAATGAGCATTAGTATTAGCACTCATATACAAAGTATAGGTATCATCTCAATCAGTAGATATAAGCTTTTGTAAGAGCAATGCTATAAATGTAGAATAATGATCTCAAGATTGTAATAATCTCAAATCTAGTCAGATTTTCATATTGGGCGAAAGAGTTATAAATTTTTGTTTAAATT
>CALLPO010000035.1 GCA_938015605.1 uncultured Candidatus Altimarinota bacterium
GAGATTTTAAAATTGATATGACTCCTGCAATTGATGCACCTGCTGATATTGAAAGATTTAAAGCATTTTGAGAAAGATGAGTAACAATGTTACTGTCTGATTCAACTTGATCAATTAGAGAAGGGAGATCTAAATCTGAAAAAGAAGTATGAGAAACACTTGCAAAGATAGTTGAAGGACATAACTCTGGAAGATTATTAATTGCTACATTTTCATCTTGGATTTCAAGAGTTCAACAACTTATTGATGTATGTGAACAATGTGACAAAGTTATTTTTCTTTCAGGGAGATCAATGATTGAAAATGTTGCTATTGCTAAAAATCTTGGTTATCTAAGAATGAAACCAGGAACAATGAAAAAAATGACTCCTAAAACAACGGAAGGTATTCCTGCTCATAAGCAAGTTATTATAACTACTTGAAGTCAATGAGAAGAATTTTCAGCACTTACAAGAATGGCTGGAGGTCTTCATAATTCAATTGAAATTATTAAGGGAGATACTATTGTGTTTTCTTCATCTGTTGTTCCAGGTAATGATAGACCAGTAGTAGCTGTTATTAATAAACTTATAAAGCTAGGGGCTAATGTTATTACAAAAGATGATATGAATGTTCATACAGGTGGACATGGGCAAAAAGAAGAACAAAGAGATATTATCACTTATACAAAGCCTAAATTTTTTACTCCAATTTATGGAGATATGTATTTCAGAAGTCTTCATGCTAAAACAGCTATGGAAGAATGAATCAAAGAAGAAAATATCCTTATGTTAAATAATGGTGATATAACAGATTTTACTCCAGATCAAAGAGTATTTAGATCAAAAATTAAAGTTCCATTACAAGACATTATTATCGATGGTAATGGTATGTGAACAGCATCTTCTCATGTAATTACAGCTAGACACAAGATGAAAGAAGCTTGAGTTTTGGTTATTAATTATAGAGCTGATAAAAAAACAAGAGCACTACTTGGTCATGTAAGATTAGAAACAAGAGGACTAGTATATATTGATGAAGTAAGAAGTGTCCACAGAGATATTCTCAAAAAAGTGAAACAAATTTATGAAAACACTGTTAGAGATATTCCAGATATTGAAGAAAAAGAATTGTTAAAAATTGTAAGAACAGACCTTGAAAAATATATGTATTATAGATTAGATAGAGAACCTATGATTATACCTATGATTACACAAGTGTAAAGGATGTTTTTTAAAAAATATTTGAATATAGAGCTAAAAAGGCTAAACTTTAGAAATAAGGTTTAGTCTTTTTATTTTTAATAAAAAAATATGTTAAAAAAAACAGTTTTACTTTTTGTTATATTTCTTTGATTTTTTACATTTAGTTTATCAGCAAGTGCCTGATTTAAAGAGCTGTCTTCGTGATATGTTACTGAGAATGAATGTATTATCCAAAAAGATTTTTTTAACACTGAACATACAAGTGATATTAGAAGTGATTGTTTTTTAGTTGATAATAATTTTCATTATTATCTTTGTGATAAAATGAGCTTTACATGTAACATTTCATCTGTATCAGCTGAAAATTCATTAATAAATTCTTTTAACCCAAATAATCCATATTGAGAAGGGATGGTTAGTCTTATAATACCAAGACTTCAAAAAATTTATTTTAAGCTTATGGCACTCAGTCCAAATAAACTGGAAATACTTCTAACACAAATCGATGCAGCAATCATAGATTATAGTGATAAAAAAATCCAATTACAAGTACTTAATTATCTAAAATTTGAGGTAAAAAATAGTCTAGAAAGACTATTAGAGATAACATCGTCAGAATTAGATACATTATGTAGTATTACCTGAGACTGTATAGTGAATGAAACAACGGAATTTGATGTAGATGAAGCATTGCTTACTTTGCGTGAAAAGGATACAAAAGTTAATGGGTTTTGATTATTTTCAAACAAAACGCTAACTTGAAGTGTTGATTGAAATACTGTATATATAGTTGATGCTTGAAAATTAATTAATGCCACTATTTCTATGTCTTCATTTCCTTCAAGAGTTAATTGAAAAGATGATTATTCTCACATAAAAGATTTAAATTCTATTTATGCAATTAGACTTCAGGCTAAAAAATCATCTGAATGATTATATGGAAGTTTTACACTTAATTGAGTAAACCCTCTTGCAACTCCAAATGAAGAAATGGGTTGGTATGATCTAATAGCTAAATACAGCTTTTCAACAATACCATGAAATATAGGATCATCTGAATTTGAATGAGAAGGATGTGTATTTTCTGATAATAGTTGATTTACTGCTCTTGTTGATAGTACAGTTACAGAAATTGACCCTGCTGTAAGAAGAACTTGTATTATTGCTCCATGAACATATTTTTATTTAAATGTTCAATTAACAGATTCAACATGTTTAACAGAAGATAATAATTGTGATTTATCTGCATATGTTGATAATTTAATGAACCCTAATGATGAGGAGGAACTAACACTACTTGAACAAGATACTCATGAAAATGGTTATTGATTATTATCAAATAAAACTTTAACTTGAAGTGTAAATTGAAACACAGTGTATATTGTTGATGCATGAAAACGTGCAGAGGAAATGAATCAAACAATACTCCCAAGTTGAATTAATTGAGGAGAATTTTTTTGATCATTCCGTGATGTGAATTCAATTTATTCTATTAGATTAAATACAGACACATTAAAAGACCACTGAATAAATGGATTGTTTTCAGTTGCAGGTAATATCAATACTGTAAATAATGGCAAGATAATAGATTATACTATATCTAAAGAACCTTGAAGTATTTGAGTGTCAGATTTTTCTTGAAATTGATGTTCTTCCATCGGATATAGTTCTATTGATAGTAAAATGCCTGTTGTAGTATTGGAATCTTTAAATACAGTGAATGACTCATCAATTGAAAATGTATGTATCATTCCTCATGATACAAATTTTTACTTGAATATTAAACTGATTGATTGAGCATGTGATGATGATTGAATTACCTGTAATGTTTGAACACAGACAAGTATTTCACTTCAATCAAGTAATCAAACAGTTGAAAACCCACCTATAGAGTCATCCATTATAACAAAAAGTGCAACTTTAATTACTCAAACAGGGGCTCAAATTAATGCAAATATATTAAATAACAATGCTAATGATTTAAATATTTCTTTCAATTTTGGTGTAGATTCAACAAAAATGGTTGAAATATGAAATACAACTATCACTGTAGCCATGGATAGTTTTCATTATCCTAAAAATTGACTTGAGCCAAATACACAATACTACTATCAAGTGATACTCAAGGATTCTGAGGATAATATAGTTAGTAGTGGAGATGTTATGAACTTTATAACTCTTGAAGAAGAAATTGTTGAGATAGTGCCGTCAATTATAACAACTGCAGCAACAGATATTACTCAGAATTCTGCAAAGCTGAGAGCTGATATTAGTACAGAAAATCAAACAGATTTAGTTTGAAGTTTTAATTTTGGATTGACTACAGATACTCTGATATCAACTTCCCCTATAAATATTCAACCAAGTTGGGATAAACTTTACCCTACTAAGTATAATCTTCAACCAAATACGCAGTATTTTTATCAATGAGTGCTAAAGACATCAGATTGAACACTTGTTGATGAAGGTTCAATTAAGAATTTTACAACTGCATCTCCTGTGATTGTTGAAGAACAAACTCAAGAACCAACACCAGCTCAAACAACTGATAATTGACCATCAAGACAAGATGAGATAGCAGAAGCAGAGTGAAATGCTGCAAATGGTTGGTGATGAAAACAAACGTTTAGCGGTTTAGAGTTAGATTCATCAAATGGACAAAGAATAAGAAAATGATGATATACTCTTAATTCTGAATGAGAGTGTAGCTGAAGAGGGTCTTCAAAAAATATCTATACTGATAAGTGTACATGTAGTTGAGGATACACTGCAATGAGAGATACAAATGGTTATGCTTCTCGCAATTGAATAGCTTATGTTTGTATTAATAGTGATACATGAATTGTAGACTGAAGTTGTGGAAGTGCACAAAACACAAATAACCTTACTCCACCAAGCTATAGTCAAATGTGTTCCTCATGAGTACCAAGTATTTATGCACTTTCAGACCCAAATACAATTTTTTGATCAAAACAACAAGTATATAATATATGGAGTAATATTGATGGGTGGTATGATGGTGCAAATATTACAACAGGTAATCAATTTACATGGAGGTGGTCATGTAGATGAATTTGACCAAACTCTCAAACATCACCAACATGTAGTGCAAAATATAATGTAATAGCAAAAGAGGCAACATGTTGAGATTTACCAACATCTTGAACTGTAGCTCCAAGTCATAATTTATGTGGAGTTTGAAATATAGTGTGATCTGTTGAATATAACAGAGGTGTTTGGCAATGGTTTTGTGTGTGAGAATGATTTTGAAAACCAAAGCTTTGTCGTATGATAAAAGAAGATAGGGTTGTTCCAAAATGGTGAGAAGAAAAAACACAATGTTATACATGAGATGGCGTAACACTGTTACAATGAGAATCATTACAACTATATAACCCTCTAACCTCTGCTCATAACTATTCTTTAAATGGATATGAAGAGGCAACTTGTAAAGCATATACAACTACTTGTATAAATTGAGTGCTCCAATCTCAAGAAGCAAAAAATGAATATAGTACACTATGGTTTGAAGGAGCAAAATGGTATAAGAGTAAAACTGCTTGTTTAAGGAAAGCTGATTGATCATCACGTTATGAATTGACCTTTAGCACAAATTTACGTAATATTACAGAGTATTCATATGTATTAAATTATTCTGATAAGAATGATATAATTATTGATATTTCAAGGTATAATGATAATCTTGAACCATCATCTTTTAATAAAGAATTATCCTTTAATTTTAATGCACTTAGCACAGGTCAATGTACAGACTTTATGAAACATGGTTCATGAAGAATTATTAGTCAAGATGTATTGTTTAATACAAATCTTAAATTCTGTAAAGAAAGTGGATGAAAGTTATGAATCTACCATAGAGTTAAAAGAAAGCAAGAAAATGGTGAATATGTATTTGATGAAAATATGATAAGGCATTGAATCATTGAATTAAAACAACCAGCAAAGATTGAAAAAGTATGAGACTTTGTAGATAATATACCAGGGAAAGCAATATGAACAAACCCTAACTCAAGTAGTTCATCTACGCAAGCAGCTACTATACCAGTACAAGAAACTAGTTCATCATCAGATTCTGAACCAGAGTCAACATATAATTGACCTTATTGTAAATTGTGAGATACAACTATTTGAGAATATCGTGGACCATTTTATGATTCAAATAATAATTGTGAAATAAACCCTGATGCAACAGAATGTACAAGTGGTAATAGACTTTGGAATTGATGATTTTCACCAGCATTTTCTGCTCCATCAATCAACTACTACAAAAGTAAAAGTAAATGTTTAGCTGATCAATAAGGTTTTATATACAATAATTACGTCATTATGTTAAGAAAAAAAATTGTTATATTAGTTACTATTATATACCTTGGTATGTGATATTCAATTTCTAATGCTCAAGATGAAGTTAAGGAATTATCATCTGCATATTCTAGTTTAAATGAATGTACTACACAAAAAAATGTTTATAATTCTCAGCTTACTAAATATATTAGAAGTGATTGTTTCCTAGATAATGGTAAATACTATTATCATCTTTGTAATAAAGTGAATACAACTTGTAATACAAGAGTAGTAACATATACAAGAGACTCATTTGATTCTCTTATAGAAAATCCTTTTGCTGTATGAATTGATGAAAGTATCATTCCAAAAGTAGAACAAGTTTCTATAATAATTGCAAGAATGAGTTTATCACAACTGAATAAGCTTAATGCTCAAATAGATGATGCATTAATAAAATATCATGATAAACCTCAGGCATTACAAGTACTGAATTATTTAAAATTTGATACAGAAAATATTATTTCAGGTTTAAATTCTATTGATGGTCCAGTTCTTGCTGCGCGTGTAAACAATACAACTACTAGTAATACAAGTAGTATTGATAATAAACTTACTGCTGAACAAAGTGCTCGTGCAGCAGCATATAGAGCTGAAAAAATTAAAGCTCATGAATGAAGGCACTGATGGAGCCCATTTACAGGCCTAGAATTAGACTCATCTAAATGAACAAGAATAAGGCAATGATGATATAGTCTAAATGCTGAATGAGAATGTAGTGGTAGAAATTATACTGCAAACATTTATACTTGAGATTGTACATGTGCAGCTTGATTTATACCTGTGAAAGCACAAAACTCTTCTCAATATTATGGTGATTGAGAAAATTTTGAATGTATAAATGAAATCACATGAATTGCACCATGAATTTGTGGCCCTGCTAACAACATAAGTACACTCCAAACACCAGTATCTAATGATATGTGTGAATCATGAGTACGTAGTATTTATTCACTTTGAGACCCTACTGCTGCTTTTTCATCTAGACAAGTAGTAAGTCAAATATGGGGAAATCATGAATGAATGTATGATAGTGCTAATATTAGTACAGGTGATCAATTTAAATGGGGATGGAAATGTGAAGGTATCTGACCATGAGCTCAAGACTCACCAGTTTGTAGAGCAAAGTATGATGTAATAGCAAAAGAGGCAGAATGCTCAGATTTACATAGAAGTAAATCATTAGTTGCCCCTACCAGTAATTTTTGTAAAGTTTGATCTATAGTATGAAGTGTTGAGTATAGTAGAGGTGTGTGGAGGTGGTTTTGTGTTTGAGAATGATTTTGAGCTCCAGCATTATGTAATATGATCAAAGAAGATAGAGATACTGCTCCTTCAGGAACTGCATGAAAACAATGTGAAACAGGTGAGGGTGTGACTATTAAATCATGAGACTCAATGCAATTGTATAATCCCCTAGGGCAAGCATATAATCACTGACATGAGGGTCGTGATGATGCAACATGTAAGGCTTATAAGACTACATGTACAGATGGTTCATTGATGTCTCAAGATGCAGAAACAGAATATAATACATTATGGTTTGGTTGATCTAAATGGTATAGTGAGAAAACTTCATGTTTACAAAAGGTACCATGAAGGAATAAAGAATTAACTTTCCAAACAAATCTCCGTAACGTTACTAGTTATTCATATAGGCTTAATTATTCAGACACGAGTAATATGTTTATTAAAATGACTAGTACTAATTCTAATCTTGAACCTGCAGAATTTACTAAAGAACTGTCTTTTGACTTTGAATCTCTTTCTGTTTGAACATGTACTGATTATATGTTGCATTGATCATGAAGAATTATTCATATAGATACTCTGTATGAAACTCATATGAAGTTTTGTAAAGAAAGTAGAACAAAACTCTGAATCTATCATAGAGTTAAAAG
>CALLPO010000036.1 GCA_938015605.1 uncultured Candidatus Altimarinota bacterium
CTTTATAAGTTCTTCTAATGTTTGTGTTCAATCTCAAATAACATGAGCAGCTTCTCTATTAACAGCAACTAGAATATCTTCACCTAAAACAAGTACTCTATACTCTTCTCATTCAATTTGTCTTTGAATAATCATTTTATTATATACTTCAAACGATTGAATTAGTTTTTCTCTTAATTCATCTTTAGTTTGGATATTCATCATTACTCAATTTCCATGTCATTCTTCCAATGGTTTAATTATTACAGGAAAAGTTAATTCTAATTCATCAATAGTATCTATGTCTTTTGGTAGAATATAGTATGATTTTGCAGTAGGAAGTTTGTGATAATCTAGTATATTGTTAGTGAGTTCTTTGTCATTTGCAATTTTAAGTCACAGAGATGAATTTAAACCAAAATCTGTGGATTTAAAAAGAACTTCTTTTCAGTTTCATTTAATATAAAAAAGGTTCTTTTCTTCTGAAACTTTAATAACTTCTAATCAGAGCTTTTCTGCTTCCTGAGTAAGTACTATTGATGATATTGACCAGTAAGTCATTAATGGAACTGACATATGTTTTTTTTATTATATGATTAAAACTATTTTTCAAATAATTCTCTGATTGTGTATATTTCATTTAGTCTGAAATCTCTATTTTTAATCAGAAAATTATCATCTAATTTATGAACTAATTCATGTAATTTACTATTTTTATCCTTACATTCATCAATTAAATCACATTTAATGCATGCATTATCATTATAGCTGTATTCATATTTAAATTTTGTATCTAGATTATTAATTAGATGATCTTGAAAATTTTTCCAATAAATTATAAATGCATCATTATGATATTTTCAATTCACTTTTCTGAATTGTAATAAATATTCTTCCTCAGTTAGTGTGTTATATTTTTTATTTGAAAAGTTAATAATTGATTTTAAATGATGAGGTCTAAGTGTAATCATTTTATTATTTTTTTAAGTTTGCAACAGTAATAAGCCGGATTCTGTAACTAGGTATCAATCTATCTAGGCTAAAAATCACTTTCTAACTCAAGCTGAGTATTGTGTAGAAAAACAATAGAGAACAATAATTTCTATACACAACCATTCCCATTGCACCACATAAGGTTTACCAAGGTTTCTACATTGCTGTAGAGCTTCATTTGTAGCATATATTATTTACTTAGGAACCAGTCCTAAAATCAATGCTATAAACACCAAATGACTTTTCATCTTTCACCAATAAATTGGCTAGTATAGTTTCTGTGGCACTAGCTGTCAATATAGCTTATGAATTCACTATATTGCAAAGTAGTTATCTTTTATGCTGTTCTCATGGTGTCCAGACTTTCCTCTCCCCTAAATAAATAAGGCAGTAGATACCTGCTGTTGCTTACAAAGTATAGATATATTTTACTAGAAGTAAATTTTGTTTTTGGCTTTTTAGCAATATAATGCAATTAATTAATTATTAAGAAAATATAAATATGCATATAGTTTTTACTGGAATACAAGGTTGTGGAAAATGAACTCAAGGAAGATTATTACAAGAAAAGTATGATTTCAAAATTGTTGAGATGTGAGGTCAGTTCAGAAAAGAAATTAAAAGTTGATCAGAGTTATGAACAGAAATAAAAAAAGTAATTGATGCTTGATTTCTTGTTAATGATGAATTAGGTGGACAAGTAATGAAAAAAGCAATTGAGGAATTTAAATGATTTGAGTGGGTTATATTTGATGCCTTTATAAGAATTGATTGGAATAAAAGAATTTTTGATAGCTATCTTTCAGACTACAAAGTTGTATTCTTTAATCTTCCTGAAGAAAAATCTAAAGCAAGGTTATTATGAAGAATGTATAATGATACTACTTGAGAAACATTCATGGCTTGAACAACCCATGATCCTGAAACTTGAGAAGAACTAGTTAAAAGAAAAGACGATAATGAAGAGGCTATTCTTAAAAGAATATCTCAATATGTTGAGAATACTCTTCCACTTGTTGAAGAACAGAGAAAAGAATGAAGAATCATTGAAATAAATGCAGATCAGCCTATTGAAGATGTATTTGCTGAAATTGAAGAAAAATTATGACTAAGTAAAGAAGAATCTCAAAAATTATTAGATTAGAAAAAAAATAATTTTTTCCAAAAGAATGAACTTGTCAACACTTAAAACTTACTTTTAATATATTATTATTACAAAGTAAGTTTTTTTTGTGCTAATATTTAAATATAGTAGTAATCTTAGTTTTATACCTTGATGAAGATAAGAAGGACATATAAATTGTTTCTAAAAAAACTTATAGCTTTTATTAGTGCTTTTTTTGTGTGTTTTTGAAATATTTTTTCTGTTATGACTGTTAATGCTGGTTTTATAGATACATATACTCCAGTTAAAACATATGGTATTAACTTTACAAGTGCTGTAAGTATTCAAGATGATTGATTTGAAGCAGATCAATCAATGTTTGCTACAAGTTTTACAACTGATACAGATATAATCACTCTACAATCAATTCTTGAAACTTGATGAGCATGAACATGAATATTTGTAGCTATTAATGCTGGGAACTTAGAAGTGTATATTGGTGACGGAAATGATTTAGAACTGACTACACCAGTACTACCATTAACTAAATATACTATCCTCCTTTTTGCAGATAAGACCAATGATCTATTAGAATTATACATATCTACAACAGCTACTTCAACTGCTGATATTGATCTAGCAAATTCTACAAAAGTTTCTCAATCTGGATGGACTGATGCTGATTGGGATGGTTGAAATAACATGTGAGTATATTTATCAGCTTCAAGTATTCAATGATCTTTTACTTGAGCTAATCCTTTTTTAGGTGTAGCCCATGAATGAGTTTTAGTCTATAATTGAGAAATACCTTTTATTATAAATAACTGATGTACAGATTCTATAGCTGTGAATTATTCTCCAGTTGCGAACACTGATGATGGCTCTTGTACATATAAACCTGTTATTAGTTTACTTTGAACCCCTACAGTAGATGTGGTAATTGGAGGTACATATACAGATGCTTGAGCTACTGCTTTAGATAATGAAGATGGTGATATTTCAGTAGATATTATTGTAATAGGTACAGTTAATACTGCTGTAGCTTGAATTTATCCTATTGAATATAATGTTATTGATTCAGATTCAAATGCTTCTGATACTGTAACTAGAGTAGTATATGTTTGAGAATCTAGAATTAATCAAGCACCAGAAATAACTTCATATAGCTGATCTACAACTCATAGTATTAGTGTATGATCTTGAGTAATAGATGTTGCTATTATTGAAGCCACAGACATTGCATATAATGTAGTGGGAGAGTATTGAAAGTCTACACTTACTGGAAATACCTGGAAACAAATTAATACATATGAAATGTGTAGCCCTGTAGTAAATATTTCTCATAGACAAGATGTAAATTGAGAAGTTCAAAGAGCGCCAAGAGTAAGATCAAAAACTTGAACAGGATTTCAGGTTCATGTAGATAATTATGATAGTACAATTTGATCAATTTCAACTGATATTGATTATGTAGTTATGAATGCCTGAATACATAATTTTTCCTGAGGATTACTTATTAATGCTGCAAGTCAGACTACTTCTGCAGTAGCCTGTAATGCTTCCAATTCACCTACTCCATCTGCAGTAACTTTTGGTTCAGCTTTTACACTTCCCCCAGTTGTTACTCATACCGTTTCTACTCAAAATGATTCTACTTGGACAGTTTCTTGAGTGAATGGAAATAATGCTAACAAAGGTTCAGAACCACTTATATGATGAATGTGAACGGTGTTACAGCGTTCATTTAACAGCTGTACTCATGCAGCTGAGGATGTTGATTACCTAGCTTTTGAACCCTGAAATTACACTCTACTTGATTGAACAATACTTGATGTAGTACGAAGCACTGATTCTATTGCATCAGTTACAGCTACCTGAAATCCTATTACTTTTTGATCCCCCTTTTCATCTGCTCCAAATACAGTACTTGTTTCTCAGCTCTGAGAAGATTGATGAAATGGTTGATATGGGCAAATTCATACTGGTTGATGAGTAACATCAACTCAAGTATTTGCTACAGTTGATGAAGACTGAACAAGTGCTGATAGAAATCATACTAATGAAGTATTTTCTTCACTTGCTTTTGATAAGTCTGAGTGACAGTTTTGGGAAGAAAATATATTAACTTATAGTATTACTGGTTGAGCAGATAGTGCCGATTTTACTATAAACCCTACTTCTTGAGATTTAGATTTTATCACTTGAAAAAGTCCTTCTAGCTATACTGATTCTAATACTGATTGAATATATGAAGTTGTAGTTTCGGCATGTGACAGTCATTGTAATTCTGCTTGTTCAACACAGACTATACTTGCTAATACCACATGAGATTCTGTTGCTCCAGTAATATCTTGAATAAATCACGCCTCATGAGCATTACTACCATGATGAGGTCATGATATAATTTTTAGTTACTCAGATAATGTTTGAGGGAGTGGAATAGATAGTAGTTCTACAAATATAACACTTCAAAAATGGAATTGAACTTCTTGGGACTGAGATATTTCAACAACATGATTTTCAGCAGAAAGTATCACAACTAGTTCAGCAACTTTTCCTACAAATAATTTAGCCTATTGAAAATATAAAACAAGTTTTACTATTGATGATATTAGCTGAAATTCATCAACCCTTTTTGAATCAATCTTCTACATAGATACACCAGAATTTATTATTTCCACTCCAGAGATTGTCATTGGTAATGTAGATTCATTCTCCCCTACTTTTTCACCTGAGGTAACAGTTACTGTAAAAACTGTATGAGCTTGATTCTCAGTAATTATGAATAAAAATACTGATCTAACCAATGCAGGAAATACAATACCTTCATGGGATACAATTGAATGATATTGATATGATAAAGAAACGTACACAAACAATATAAACACTATTGGCACAGATGAAAATATAGTCACACAAGCATCAAATATCAATGCTAATTGAGACCTAAACACCTTTACTTATAAAGTAAAACTATGAGCACTCATTAAGCCAGATCAAGCTAC
>CALLPO010000037.1 GCA_938015605.1 uncultured Candidatus Altimarinota bacterium
CTCTCTTGCTCTTGAAAAGAGTAAGATACAGAAAGAGTTATTAAATGTTTTCAATAACTCTCTCTTGAATTCTCTCCCTTTTCAAGGGAAAGAGGCAAAAGATAACACAGAAAGTGTCTGGAATGACAATAAACTAGAAAATAATTTAAACACACACTATGAATATAGAAAGAACAATATTAAATAACATCAGTATAGTTTCACTTATTCTTTGAATAGCAATTATTCTACTTTGATCTTGTAAGTTTATTGATTTGAAATTCACGATAACAACTATCTGAGCAATTTCTGCTTTCTGGTACTGATACAAAAAGTATGAACGAGATAAAGAATTACAAATAATTGACAAGTATACTAAGAAATATAATGAGATACAAAAATACGTTTATAATCGTCTTATGGATGATGAATTTGAAGTAAAATTATGAAAGGTTGATTTTATAAAAATTATGAATTTATGGTATGAAGAGTTCTTTCTATACAAGCAATGATATATAAGTAAGAAGTTATGGAAAGAATGGAGGAAGTGGATAAAAGAAGATGTATACCTATTCATGAGTAAGTCATATTCAAGGTATGAGAAATTATCACACCTTGAGAAAAAAGAAAATGATTACTTACAGAGTGTGATTCAATGAGCTGAATTCATTACATCAATATGATATTTTAAAAGACATAGTAAACACAATAAAGAACTTATTTCATCAAAATTTATTGAAATGTTAGTCTGATACATAAAAGACTATATAAAAGAGACAAAACCAAAGTCAGACTTAGAAAAAAACTGGAACAAAATAACTAAAATAACTTTAAAAGAACTAAAAAAATAACCCCATGTACAACAAAGTAAACCCAAAACAAAGCTTTCCTAAATTAGAAGAAGAAGTTCTAGAATTCTGGAATGAGGAGAAAATATTTGAAGAGAGTATGGACAGACCTGATGCTGAGGAATTCAATTTTTATGATGGACCTCCATTTGCAACGTGAACTCCACATTATGGTCATATTCTGGCTGGAACCATTAAAGACGTGATACCTAGATACCAAACTATGCTTGGAAAAAAGGTTGAGAGAAGATTTGGTTGGGATACTCATGGGTTACCAATTGAAAATATTGTTGAGAAAAAAATGTGAATCTCTGGAAAGGATGATATTGAAAAAATGTGAGTTCATGCTTTTAATGAGGAGTGTAGAGCTAATGTTTTTGGGTACGTTGATGAGTGGAAAAAAACAGTAAACAGAATGGGAAGATGGGTAGATATGGAGAATGACTACAAAACTATGGATACACCATTTATGGAGTCTGTTTGGTGGGTTTTTAAAAGTATCTATGATAAAGGTCTAGTGTACGAAGGAAATAGAATCGTTCCTTACTGTCCTAGATGTACTACTCCCCTTTCTAACTTTGAAGTAAATCAAGGATACAAGGATAAACAAAGTAAAACGGTTACTGTTAAATTTCCAGTAGTTGGGAACAAAGATAAATATTTACTGGCTTGGACAACTACTCCTTGGACTATTCCTAGTGTACTTTCTTTAGCTGTTTGAGTTGATCTAGAATATAGTGAAATTCTTGACAAAGCTACTGGAGAAACATATGTTTTAGCTTCTGATTTAATCAAAAATTATTACAAAAATGAAGAAGATTATACAGTTACTTCAACAGTAAAATGATCTTGTTTAGTAGGACTAGAAATAGAACCAGCTTTTGATGATTTCAAAATTCAATTGTGAGAAATGTGAGTAGATATGTGAAATAATATTCACCTAGGGAAAAATTCATTTAAAGTTGTTCCTGGACATCACGTAACTACTGAAGCAGGTACTGGTATTGTTACTACTGCTCCTGGTTACTGAGAAGATGATTATAAGGTAGCTCAGGATCATGATTGTGGTTTTGTGACTCACTTAGATGATAGTGCAAAAGTTTGTAATCTATTAAATGATGAGTGGAACTGAATGTTTGCCTTTGATTTTAATGATGTTGTTTTACAATATTTAAAAGATCAGAAAAAAACAGTTCACATTGGAACAATAGATCATTCATATCCTCACTGCTGGAGATGTGATACACCTCTTATTTATAGGGCTATTTCAGCTTGGTACGTTGCTGTTGAGAAGATTAGAGACAAAATGGTAGCAAATAACTTAAAAACTAACTGGACTCCAGAAAGTATCAAAGAGTGAAGATTTGGAAAATGGTTAGAAGGAGCAAGAGATTGGAATATTTCAAGAAATAGATATTGGGGTTCTGCTATGCCAGTTTGGCAAAGTGAAGATAAAAAATCTGAAGTGGTTATTGGGAGTATTGAAGAATTATATGAGGCAAATAAGGATTATGGTCAAATAGAACCTAAAGACTGAAAATATATTTACACAAATACTTGAGAAGAAGTAGATATTCACAAACATTTTGTTGATGAAATTTTTGTAAAATGTCCAAAGACTTGAGAAAAACTCAAAAGAATTCCAGAGGTTCTTGATTGCTGGTTTGAAAGTGGGAGTATGCCGTATGCTAGTAAACACTACCCTTTTGAAGGAAAAGAGGATTTCAAATTCCCTGCTGATTTTATAGCGGAAGGATTGGACCAAACAAGAGGTTGGTTCTATACTTTGATAATTTTATCAACTGCATTGTTTGAAAGTCCAGCTACTATGAATACTATTGTAAACTGAATAGTGTTAGCTGATGATGGAAGAAAAATGAGTAAATCACTCAATAACTATCCTGCTCCAGAACTTATTTTTGATAAATATGGTGCTGATGCTATGAGATTTTATCTTATGAATTCTCCGGTTGTAGAAGGACAAGACATGAGATTTACTGAAGGTGGTGTTGAAGAAGTAGTGAAAAAGGTAATTCTTCCATTATGGAATACGTACAGCTTCTTTGTTACTTATGCTAATATTGATGGATTTGAAGCTTGAGAAGATAATACTACTGTAAAAGAAAATCCACTTGATCAATGGATTCTATCAGAACTTCATATTCTTATTAATGAAATCACAACTGGTTTAGATTGATACAGAATTAATGAAGCAACAAAAAATATTCCAGCATTTATGGATAACCTTACTAATTGGTATATCAGAAGATCTAGAAAAAGATTCTGGAAATCAGAAAATGATGGAGATAAAATTCAAGCATATTCAACTCTCCACACTGTACTTGTTGAAGTCTCAAAATGTATTGCTCCATTTATGCCGTTTGTAGCTGAAAATATTTACCAAAATTTAACTGGAAATAAATCAGTTCATCTAGAACTCTTCCCTACTTATGAAGAAAATCTTGTAAACAAGAGTTTGAGTGAACAAATGGATAAGACTAAAAAAATTATTAATCTAGGGCTAGCTTGGAGAGTAAATCACAAACTTAAAGTAAGACAACCTCTTAAATCAGTAACTATTTGAGAACATTTAGAAGAGTATTATCAAAATATCTTGATGGAGGAATTGAATGTAAAAGAAGTTATTGAAGTAGATGGAAACACTCTTGCTAAACAAGTTTGTAAACCTAATGGAAGAGCTATTGGTCCTAAGTTTGGGAAAGATGTTAAGTTTATAATGACAGAGGCTAAATCTTGAAACTTTGAGTTACTTGATAGTGGAAATATTAAAGTATGAGATTTTGAGCTAGAGACTGGAGATTTTGAACTGGTATTTGAAGCTTGAGATTCTGCATATGAAATTGAAGCTGGTTTTGGGATGGTAATAGCTCTTGATAGTGAGTTAACTCCAGAATTAGAACAAGAATGAATGGCTAGAGATTTAGTGAGATTCATTCAAGATGCTAGAAAAGAAGCTGAGTTTAATGTAGAAGATAGAATTGAAATTAGTATCTCTTGAGATAACATTTCTAAAGTTCTAGAAACTTTTGGAAAATATATTGAAACAGAAACTCTTTCTACCATTAATAGTAATCTAGAAAGTTCTGACTTAGAAAAAGAAGTTGAGATTTGAGAAGAAAAAATTATACTGAAACTAAAGAAATAAATTATATTTTAACAAAGGGCTTTTGCTCTTTGTATTTTTATACAAACAAAATGGAACAAACTATGCAAAAATACCTAAATACTCTTCAAGAAGAACTTCATGTTCCAGATACCATTGGCTGAGTCTACAGATATTGGCAGAGATGTATTTCAGAATTAGAAAGAAAGGATATAAACGTAAATATCTGTGATTATGATGCTACACTTTTTGGGAGACAACAACAACTAGAAGAAAGTGAATGATTAGCAGAAAATAGATGAGACAAAGGAGTTCAATATTATATGAACGTTATATGACTTACAAAGTTTATTGATACTTACTTTACTGGTACTTCTGTCCCTGATGACATCATAAAAAATCTTAATCCTGAATATGATCTCATACTTTCTATGTGATTATGGGAAGCTCAACATGCTAAAATTAATGCTAATCCTCAGCTTAAAAATATAAAACAAAAATTTATAATCAGGCATGAAAAAAAGGTGCTAGAAATGATTAGGTATATTATTTTTGATTTAAAATTTATCCCAAAGAGCATAACTGTATATGAGGATAGACCTGAAATATTTGTAGAATTTAGAGAATTTATTGAAGATTTATTTGGGTGTGAACTGAAGATAGTAAAAGTACTATTAAAAGATAATAAGAAATATGATATTTGGGAAGAGGTGTAGAGGTAGTAATAATTACTACTTTTTTTCTTTTTATGATATTATTATAAATATTAATTGATATTAAAAAACTATGTATCAAATTCAAAATACATTCTCTAATGAAGTCTGAACAGATGATGGAGAAATTTATAATATCTTCACTAAGATTCATAAAGATACTCTAGGTGGTCTTAATTCATATTCAGAATTTAAATCTAAATGTAGTAATAGTAATGGATCCGAAAACTGACACTATAAAAAATGGTTTAAATTTATTAATAATATTCAGAGTGAACTAGATCAAAATTATTCACATAGTGTAGACCCTATACAATACCTAAAATTTTTATATGAAAAAGAAGAAAACTGATGAGAATGACTATCAATTCAAGGAATTTATAACAGATACCCCCATTCAATCACTGCACATTTAGACCGATTTAGATTGTTTTTTAAAAACACTCTTGAATGGAATTTAAGAGATGCTAGTGATAGAACAGATCTATGAAATAAAAAATTAAAAGCTAGTAATCATCAAGATGGGATAGCTCTAAAAAATGAAGAAAAAGCAAGTAATGCATGTAGGGTCTTTGCACTAAATGTTATGAATATTATGCAAGTAAAAAACAATAAGCTACCAGAGTATACTACACTAAAGAATCAACAGGAAAGAAATACTTATAAAGTTGCTGATATATTGTCAATAAACTATAATTCAGTCCAAGAGGTATTAAAAAAACTAAATAAGGTATCATGATATTGAGCAATTTCAAATTGATTAAATGTTATTGCTGAAGATAAAAATCTTGATTACAGTTTTTCAAGAGACCATATAAGAAGGATAATAAAGTAGATAAAGTAAAAAAATACAAAAAATAGACTTTTTATTTTTTTTGTTTATTATATACAATATATCACTTACTATACATATAAATGCTTGCAGAGAAATTACAAACTCAACAACCAGTATTAATTGAGGCTAAAAACTTAGATGATTATAAGAAAAATCTAGAAACAAGGTATTGAACCGCAAATAGGATAAACAAAAGTTACTCTGCTAAATTTGATTCTAAATTGAATCAGATAGGAAAACAATTCACTAAAGGCTTAGGGGAATTTATTGACCCCATTTTATTATTACATGAAATGCATTATAATTGGAAGTATTCATGTGCTGATATAAATGAAACGTTAAAGGAATTCAATATTTTTTGGGACCAAAGGTGAATGAAAGAACAACTTACTCATTTTTTATGATGGAGTGTAAATGATGGCCCTATTATTAGAA
>CALLPO010000038.1 GCA_938015605.1 uncultured Candidatus Altimarinota bacterium
TTTTTACAATGGGCTGGATTATCACTTGTTTGAGCATATATAATGACATTTGGTTTGTCTCTTCCTAATATGAATACATGATGAAATCTATTGTTTGCAAGTGGGTTAGCACTTATTGCTGCTGTGAGTTTTGCTTCAACAACAGTTCTTACAAGAAAATTTCTGAAAAAAGTGAATCCACTAGATGGAACATATCTAAGATTTACTCTTTCTTCATTACTTTTGGGTCTCATTATTTTGGTAACTTGAGATTATACAAGTATTACTCAAATCACTTGAGAAAATATGAAATATTTCGCTATCATTGTAGCTACATGATGAATTGGAATATTTTTGTATAATCTTTGATTAAAATCTACTAAAGCATCAATTGGAACACTTTGTGAACTTGCATTTCCTTTAACAGCTATTTTGCTTGAATTTTTTGTAAGATGAAATATACTTTCACCTATTCAATGGTTATGAGTAATTATGCTCTTTACAGGTGTGGCTGTTATAACTAAAAAATAATTTATCTTTAATTTTTCCCTATGGCTGTTTGAATATTAGCACTTCTTGATGATGTTTCAATTCTTCTTGATGATGCTGCTGCAATGACAAAAATTTCTATCCAAAAAACGGCAGGACTTTTGTGAGATGACTTAGCAGTCAACGCTAAAAAAGCGTCTTGATTTGCTTCAAGTCGTGAGCTTCCTGTTATTTGGAGAATCACTAAATGAGGAATAAAAAATAAGCTGATTATTTTACCAATTGCTTTTTTACTCACTGCTTTTGCTCCAAGTATCATGTGATTTATTTTAATTTTATGATGATGCTATCTAGCTTTTGAATGAGCAGAGAAAATTAATGAGGTTATTCATGCTAAAATTTCTTGAGAAAAACATTCCAAGGTAGAGATAGTTTTAACAGAAGATGAAAAAGTAAAGTCTGCAGTATTTACAGATTTCATTCTTTCAATTGAGATTATTGTTATAGCTCTTTCAACAGTAAAAGAGCAAAGCATAACTCTTCAAATAATTGTAGTGTCTATCATTGCTCTTATCGCAGTATTTGCTGTATATGGGCTGGTAGCACTTATTGTACGTTTAGATGATGCGTGAGCATATTTTATGGCTAAATCTGAGCCAAAAACTCTGACTCATAAGTTTTGAAAGGCACTTATTGCTTCTCTTCCTGTGATTATTAGAATTCTTTCAATTGTATGAACGCTAGCTATGCTTATAGTAGCATGATGAATATTTCTTCATAACATAGATTTCTTTCATCATATTTATACAGATATCTTTTCTAGAATCCCACTCATGCTCTTTGAAACAATACTTTGACTAATCATTGGTTTGATCTTAGTTGTTGCATTTTTCTTCTGAAGAATACTTCTGAAAAAAATTAAGAAATAATATTTTGTTTTAAGCTAGTGTTCAATATACTTGTTCTGTTTTATATTTTATAAATAGATTAGATGATTTTAAAAGACAAAGTTGTAGTAATTACATGAGCGAGTGCTTGAATTGGGAAAGCTATTGCTTTAAGAATAGCTAAAGAATGAGCTATTTTAGCTCTTGTAGCAAGAAGCAGTGATTCTCTAGAAGCAGTAAAAAAAGAAGCTCTTGAATTGTGAGCAGCTAATGTTTTGACTTGTGTATGTGACTTATCTAAAGTATCAGACATTAATGCAACAACGACGAAAATTCTTGAAGAACTTGGATGAGTTGATGTACTTATCAACAATGCTTGAATATGGCAAAAACTGAGTCAACTAGAAGAAGTAGATCCAGAATATATTGACCAACTTATCGCAGTAAATTTTACTGGAACAATCCACATGACTCACAGATTACTTCCTTCAATGAAATCAAGAGACAATGAAACTGCACTTATTAATGTAAGTTCAAAATCATGAATATGAGCAGCAGCATGACAATCAGTATATGCAGCAACTAAGTGGTGAGTAAGAGGGTTTACAGATGTATTAAAATTAGATTTACAAGGTACAAATGTAAGAGTTGCTGGTATTTACCAAGCGGGAACCAGAACTGAGATGTTTGAAAAAACGGGTGAAGATTTCCCAGTTGAAAAATTTACTGATCCAGCTGATCTAGCTGACACTATTGGACATATGCTTACACTTCCACCAAAAATCTGGTTAAATGATGTAAGAGTAGAATTTTAAGAAGAGAATTATTCTAAAAGAGTTAATAAGTAAGTTTATTAACTCTTTTTTTGTTTTTTTATAAAAATAATATATACTTATAAATATAAAAAGTATATATTTTATTAGAAGCAAAATATTTATGAAATTTAAAACCTCAAAAAAAATATTTATTCATATTGATTGTGATAGTTTTTTTGCTGAGTGTGAAATTTTGAAAAATCCTAGTCTACAGGATAAGTTTGTTTTAGTTTGAAGAGAAATAGTACTTGCCTGCAACTACAAAACTAAGGCTCTCTGAATTAAAACCTGAACTCCAGTTTGGAAGGCTGAAGAAGTTCTAAAAGGGAAGTGAGTATTTCTAGAGTGAGATCATAACTTTTATAGCTTGGTTTCTGCTAAAATGATGAAGTATTTAAAATATAATACACTTTCTATGGA
>CALLPO010000039.1 GCA_938015605.1 uncultured Candidatus Altimarinota bacterium
TCAATTCAGGAATATATTCAAGCACAATTTGATATCACTCCATGTTATAAAGTTTTAAAAGAAGACTGACCTGATCATAATAAGAATTTTACAGTTTGAGTATATATGTGAGATAAAAAACTGGGAGAATGAAGTTGAACAAGTAAAAAGAAAGCAGAGGAATCAGCAGCAGAAAATGCTTATACATTAATTAACAAATAAATGACACTTATTCTAACGGCCCTAGCTCTTGTGTTTATTATAATTAAATATTTAATATTCGTAGATATAATTCTATCTTGGTTATCTTTAGTTTGACTAAAAATAAGGCCAGAATTTATTTCATCTATCCTTGATCCCTTATATATTGGGATTAAGGGGAAAGTTCCCACTACAATAGGACCACTTGATTTCACACCAATTGTAATACTTATTTTTATGGAATTACTTGTTATGTTTATTTATGGTTTGGATAGTGATGTTGCTAGATTGATTAATAATTTGACTACGATACTTTAATGAAACCAAAAGCTAATTTACCAATTGATTTTAAACTTTTTTTCACAGTTGTGGCATTAGTTATTTTTGGTATGATTATGATTAGTTCAGTAAGTGTTTATTCATCATTTAAGCTTACTTCAGTCCAAGCACTTAGGGGATTAATTGAAGATCCATACAATTATTTCTATGTAAAAAGAAATATTGCTCATGTTATTTCAGGTTTTGTATTATTAGCTGTTGTTGTTAAAATACCATATAAATACTTTGAAAAAACTTCTTGAATATTTCTTTGAATTACTACTCTATTACTGTGATATGTTCATTTCTTTGGTGCTACTTATAAATGAGCAAAATGATGGATAGATGTTCCTTTTCTTCCTTTTAATATACAGCCAACAGAACTTCTTAAATTTTCTCTTATAATATTTTTAGCTTATTTTTTTAAAAGAAATTATAAAAAACTTAGAACTTTTAAGCATGGATTTTTACCATTTATGTGAATATTAACTTTATTTGTCTGAATTGTTTGATTGCAGCCAGATTTTGGTACTGTACTTGTCATTGTACCAGTTTCTGTTATTATGTTTTTCTTAGCTTGAGCTAATGTTCGTTACTTATCTGTGTTAGCACTTGTTTGAGTTATTTGAGCATTTGGAATTTATTCTATGTGAGTTTATGATAAGGATGCTTGAGAAGATAGACCTAAACTTGCATATATTACAGAGAGAATTGATTATTTTCTAGAAGATGAAAAGGAGTTATTTAATCCAAAAGCAGAAAATACTGACAAAACTTATCAAATTAAACAGGCTTTGACAACAATATGAAGTTGATGATCAACAGGACTGTGATTTTGAAAATCAATTCAAAAATTTGGTTATCTACCTGAGGTTCAATGAGATTTTATTTTTTCTGTTATAGTTGAGGAACTTTGATTTATGTGAGCCTTGATATTATTAAGCATGTATATGTATATTGCTTATAGGTGATATTATATATATTCAAGAGTACAAGACTTGTTTGCTAAGTTTACTGCAGCTTGAATTTCTACTTGGTTCATATTACAATCATTTATTAATATCTGAGTAAATATTAATCTTCTTCCACTTACTTGAATTACACTTCCATTTATTAGTTATTGAGGTTCATCACTTCTTACATTAATGCTTGCTCTCGGACTATTATTAAATATTTCCAGAGATAGATACCAAAAACCAAAATTTGAAAGACTATGAAGAAGAAATTTACTTTAAAACACTATTATGAAAGATAAGCTCACTCCTTGAATGGTTCAATTCTATGAGATAAAAGAACAATATAAAGATTGTATCTTATTTTTTAGAATGTGAGATTTTTATGAGATGTTTGATGAAGATGCTAATATTGCTCATAGAATTTTATGAATTGCTGTTACCTCAAGAAATAAAAATGCTGAAAATCCAATTCCACTTGCATGAATACCTTTTCATGCTAAAGAGAAGTATCTTCCACTTCTTGTACAGGCTTGATATAAAGTTGCCATTGCAGAACAAGTATCAGATCCACAATTAAAATGAATAGTAAAAAGGGAAGTAGTAAGAGTTGTAACTCCTTCTACACTCAGTTTAGAGTGAGATAATTATCAAGAAAATTGAGTATTTCAAAATGTAATATTATCAATCACTAAAGATAGTGAAAGATACTGAATAAGTTTTCTAGATCTTGCTACAAATAAGTGGAGAACATGAGAATTTGAAAATTTTGACACATTAAAGTGAGAATTGTACAAACTTTCACCTAAAGAAGTTATTCTTGAAAAGAGTCTTTTTAATAATGAAGAAATTAAAGATGTACTCACTAAAAAGTATTCTTTGAATATATTTTTCTATGAATGAATTAAATCTCCAAAGAAAGTATTATTAAAACATTTTTGAGTGAGAAGTTTAGAATGATTTTGACTAGAAGGAAAAACTTTATCAATTTCTTCATCCGTTCTTTTATTAGAATACTTGAAATCTAATCAAAAATCAGAGTTTGATTTTCTTAAAACTATTTCTTTTGAAACATTTTCTCAATATATGGATATTGATGAATCAACCATCAAAAATCTTGATTTAATTTATAATTTTTCTACAAAATCATCTACTATATGAACACTTTTTTGAGTTCTAAATAAAACAAAAACAGCTGCCTGAACAAGATTTTTAAGAGATCAAATCATAAAACCTTTGCAAGATATTGATGAAATTAAAAATAGACATGACATGATTGAGGAGTTTTTAAAGAATCCTGTATTATTAGATAAATTACAATCAGAGTTAAAATTTGTGTCAGATGTAGACACTATCCTTAATCGATTAGCACTTAATAGAGCTATTCCTAGAGATTTACTGAACCTAAAAAAATCGCTACAATCAATTGTAAATATCTTTGAAGTTATTAAATCTGATTGAAGTAAAAAATTAAATAAAATACTTGAGCTATAGATAAAACTCTATTTTAGAAAATATAATTCTATTAACTGTGTTATGAATAAAAAATTTACCATGATAAATGAGTGATTTCAGTGTGAAAACTGCTGAGAACTTATTACTCGCCATCCTACTGGTTCGGCTAGAAATCACTGCCCTGTTTGCTTATATTCAAAGCATTTAGATGATGTTTCTCCATGAGATAGAAATTCTGATTGCAGTTGATTAATGGAACCTATATGAATTGATTATAAGAAGAATAAATGAGACATGATTAAACACAAATGTACAAAATGTAATAAAGTTATACTCAATCAAGTAGCTCCTGATGATAATTTTTTAGATTTTATTAAAAAAATAAACAAACAATAAAAAACTAGAATACATTATGTATTCTAGTTTTATTTTTTTAAAAAATATTATGTACTTAAATCTTTAATAAGTTGTGCTTTTGTTTTAGGTCATACTAATCAAGCTCAATATATTGATTTATCACTTATTACTTCTTTTTGTAATTGATAATTAATAAGTGCTTCTTGTGTTTTAGGTCAAAATATTGCTGTATCTTTTTGTTCAAAGAATCAAAGCTCATTTAAGATTTTTTGTAAATCTCTTACTTGGTGTGATACATCTCATGGTTTAATATTTCCTAAATTATATACTCTTGTAGTTGCTTCTTTAGATAATTTTTCTTCATCTACATTATTTACTGTTTCTTGATCTTCATCTATTTCTAGAAGGATTGCTTTTATTGTTTCATTTGTCTTGTCATCATCTTTTTTTTCTTTTTCTTTAATAATTCCATATTGTTTATATGCTTGATATAGTGCTTTTCTTGTTGCTGGTCAATAATTTCATGCTCATATAGATGCTTTATGCTTAATAACTTTATGATCTATTTGAAAATTTAACACTCCACTTCTTACATCACTATATTCTCAACTAATTTCTCAGTTATAAAATCAGAGTTTAGTTAAAATTCTTTGAAGTCTTTTAACTCACTGCTTATTGCTAATAGCTTTTGAAAAGATATCA
>CALLPO010000040.1 GCA_938015605.1 uncultured Candidatus Altimarinota bacterium
TAAACACGTAAAAATTTAATGCAGATATATAATACTCTTACAAGAGAAAAAGAAGAATTTAAATCATTAAAAGATAATGTAGTAAAGGTATATTATTGTGGACCAACTGTTTATAATTTTGCTCATATTGGGAATTTAAAAACCTATACAGGAAATGATGTTATAGTGAGGGCTTTAAAATTTTTGTGATACCCGGTTCAAACAACAATGAATATCACAGACATTGATGATAAAACAATTAGAGACTCTATGGCCGCTTGAGAAAAACTTCTAGACTTTACTCAGAAGTTTACAAAAGAGTTTTTATCAGATATTGAAAAATTAAATATACAGCCAGCAGATAATATCGAACCAATTTCAAATGTTATACCTGAAATGGTGAGAATGATAAATACAATGTTAAAAAGAGGTTTCGCATATTTGTCAGAAGATGGAAGTATTTATTATAAGATTAAAGCTTTCAAAAAGTATTGAAAATTAGCAAACCTTGATATGGATAGCTTAAAAGAAGCTGCAAGAACTGATAATGATGAATATGAAAAAGATTCAGCTTCAGACTTTGCTCTCTGGAAAGCATATGATAGTGAAAAAGATTGAGAAAATTTTTGGGAAGAGACTTTTATTATAGATTGAAAAGAGCAAAAAGTAAAATGAAGACCAGGATGGCATATCGAATGTAGCGCTTGCGCTATGAAGCATTTTTGACCACAAATAGATATTCATATGTGAGGAGTGGATTTAATTTTTCCTCACCATCAAAACGAAATAGCACAAACAGAAGCTTGCACTAGAAAGACTTTTTCTAAATATTGGGTTCATCATGGTCACTTAATGGTTGATGGGAAAAAAATGAGTAAAAGTTTATGAAACTTTTATACACTTAGAGATTTAGAAGAAAAATTTTCTAACATTCCAAAGGATATTCTATATTCAGCTATTAGATTAAATTTTATTAATTGTAAATATAGAGATGGTGTTGATCTGAGTTTTGATAAACTTGAAGCAAATTTCACAACTATCAAAAGAATAGGGGAAACTATCAAAAATGTTCAAAGAACTCTCCTATTAGAAAATGAAAATGCATGAATTTCTAGAGAATTTAGAGAAGATATGCAATGAGTTATGCAAGATTTTATTGCTTGTTTGGAAGATGATTTTAATATGCCTGAAGCTCTAGCCTTACTTTTTTCTTTTCAGAAATATGTTAATTCTTGAATTGCAGAAAAGAAGTTTGCTGTAGAAGAATTAGAATCAATTCTTGATATGTATGAGCAACTAGATTCAGTTTTTGGAATTATTAACTGGGATGTTATAGAATGAGATGATGAGGAAACTCCTTCAGATATACTAGAACTACTAGAAAAAAGAAATGAATCCAAAGCAAACAAAGACTTTGAAACAGCAGACAAACTCAGAGATGAACTACTTGAAAAAGGGTATAAGATAATTGATAGTAGAGAGGGAAGTAGGGTAGAGAAAATATAATATAATCTTCAATTAATGATTTATAAATTTGTAAATAAACTTCTAGTTTAGAATAATTCTTTTGAATAGAATTATTTTAGATTATTAATAAAAAACTATGATTATAGATTGAAAAAAAATTTCTGAAAAGATATATGAAAAACTTAAAGATGATGTATCTCAAATCACCTGAGAAAAACCAACTCTGTGAGCAATTTTAGTATGAGAAAATTCAGCAAGTTTAAGATATATTAGACAAAAAAGAAAATGGGCAGAATTTGTATGAATGAATTTTGAACTAAAACAATTTGATGAAAAAGTATCAGAAGAAGAACTCCTTGAATTTATAGCATCTTGGAATAAAAATAGAAGCATTAGCTGATATATTGTTCAGCTCCCTGTTCCTCAACATATTAATTCAACTAAACTACTCAGAACTATATCTCCAGATAAAGATGTAGACTGATTTCATCCAGAGAATCAATGAAAAATTCTTATATGAGATACTTCTGGTTTTGCTCCATGTACACCATATTGAGTAATGTGAATATTTAAAAAATTGAATATTGACTTAATAGGGAAGAAAATTGTAGTTATAGGAAGAAGTAATATTGTGTGAAAACCGATAACAGCTATGCTGATTAATAGATGAGCAACAGTCACTTGTTGTAATTCACAAACACCTGATATTACAGAGTTTACTAAGATGTCAGATATAGTTATATGTGCAGCATGACAACCTTGATTACTAAAATTAGAAGACATTAATGACGATACTATAGTTATTGATGTATGATTTACAGTAATAGAAGGGAAAATATATTGAGATGCTGAATTTGATAATATTCATGCTAATTGAAATCTTATTACTCCAGTACCAGGCTGAGTATGAAGATTAACAGTTGCTAACTTGTTGAAAAATACCCTTAAAGCATACAAAATATGAAACATGTAGCATTGATTATTTCTTCAATATTAATCGTACTTGCATTCTTCTTAGGGATATTGTTTGAAAAAACAAAAAACACGTCAGAAATTGAGAAGATTCAAAATAAAAAACACTATATAAATATACAGCAACTCAAAACTAAGCTGAAAATAAATAATGAAAATCCAAACATTATTATTCAAGTGAAT
>CALLPO010000041.1 GCA_938015605.1 uncultured Candidatus Altimarinota bacterium
GCAACACAAATTGCTAGAAATATGATTACTAGATTCTGAATGTTTGAAGATATTTGAGCAGAAAATTTCATGTGAGAAATAGATTCATATTCACAAACTTGAGTTAAACCATTCATAAGTGACAATACTATAAACCAAATAGATGCTAAGGTAAAAGAAGTACTTAAAGATGCTTACAATGTTGCTGTTAAACTTATTACAGAAAACAAAGCTCTTCATGAGAAGATTTCAGAAGACTTACTTAAAACAGAAGAATTAAGTAAAGAACAATTTGATGCATATTTTGCATAAACTAAAAGCCAGCATAAGCTGGCCTTTTTTAATCTTTTAACATTAAGTACCAAAATGAGGAAGTAATTCCAGTATCAAAATTTGACCATCTTCAGTCAATTTTAAGTCACCATGATAATTAATATTATAAACCAATGGATAATTAAGATAGGCTTCAAATTCTCTTACATCATGCAAAAAGGTAATCATCCCATCTGTAAGTTCATCTATATCATTAGATAAAGTGACTAACAAATAAAATTTTCTTAATTGTTCTTTATATTGATTTATTAATTGTTCTGTTAAAATACTTTTCTTTTTATTTTTATCTGTATTCATTGTTTTTTCTCTTTTAGTTATTTTTATTGAGAAAATCCATTTTTTGTTTTTCCTTCACTATCCTGTAAAGGATAAATAATATACAATCTTTTTACTGTTTGTCAATAAAATATACATAAATAAAGACCTGAATCACCGAAGTGTTCAGGCCCTTTCATTCATTAGAAGAATATAAATCTCTTCTTTTTTTTGTAAGTAATTTTCACATCATCACTAGGTAGTGGATCTGAATGTTGATCAGAATTAGAGCTATTACTTTCTGTAGTAGTATTACCTAATCTGTTTTTCCATACTCGTCTGTTACGACGAGTCAACATTACTTGTTTTTTCATATCAGTATTCCTTAATTTGATATGTGAAGCTTCTCCAAACCTTAAATCAAGAACGATCTAAGAGGGAAACTATATATCTTATATATATTAATTATTTAATGTCAATAAAAATTTTATTTATTCTCTAGATTTTTTTTATTAATCAATATACTATTAACCTAAAATATATTTATAAATAAATCTATGCATCAAATTATTGATATAATTAAGGAGTTTTTGTGACAAATAGGGTATACTGAAATATTCATTATGATGGTTTTAGAATCAAGTTTTTTTCCTTTCCCAAGTGAAGTAGCGATGATCCCTGCATGATACTTATCAAGTACGGGGAAGTTGAGTTTTGCTCTGGCACTTCTTGTATGAACATTTTGAGCTCTAGTTTGAGCTACAATAAACTATGTATTAGGATACAAACTATGATGACCAATTATCAAATCATTAATAAAAAGGTATGGTAAATTTTTTCTTATTACAGAAGAACATTATGAGAGAACAGAAGTTTATTTTCAAAAGCATTGAGTAGTTACTACATTCTTAGCAAGATTTATAACAGTAGTTAGACAATTAATATCTCTCCCGGCTTGAGTATTCAAAATGAATTTTGCAAAATTCTTCTTCTATACTGGTCTATGAGCTTGATTATGGAATTTAGCACTTATGACTATCTGATATATTGCTTGAGAAAACTCAGAACTTATAGCCAAGCATTCTAAGTCATTGTTAATTGGATGAGTATTATTAATCATACTGCTTTGAACACTATATTTTTATTATCAAAAATACAAAGGCAATAAAAATAAAAGTTGAAAATAAACCAAAATAAGCTATAATTTTACATATAGCTTATTTTTTATAAATAAGAAAAATGAAAAAAAGAACTATATTCATTTGAGACATTCATTGATGTTATGATGAATTAAAACTCCTAATAAAAAGACTCAATATCAAAGAAAAAGATAGTGTTTATTTCGTAGGAGATTATATAAATAAATGACCAAAATCATTTAAAGTAATTAAGTTTTTATATAGAAATAGGAACCAATTCAAAGGTGTGATTGGGAATCATGATTATTATTTTTTTGAAAAGCTTAAAAATGATATAAAACTCAATAAAGATGAGAAAAAGCTTTATAGAAAAATGAAAGATAATCCCAAAATCTTTAAATACTTCAAAGAACTACCACTCTATATAGAAAAAGATGATTTTCTATTAATACATTGAGGACTAAATCCAGAGAAGTCAGTTGAAGAACATACGGCACAAGAAATTACTAATATGAGAGTCTATAAGGACAAACCTTGGTACAACTATTATAAGTGAGAAAAGAAAATCATTTACTGACACTGGGCTATGCAATGAGTCCACATAGGAACTAATGTAGTTGGACTTGATTCAGGTTGTTGTTATTGAGGGCACCTTACAGCTTATATACTTGAAACTTGAGAACTTATTCAGCAAGGATCTCTTGATCAATATGCTAAGATTGATTACTCACATGTAAATCCAGTATTTCAATAGAAAATTATGAAAATAGAAGAATTAAAAAATAAAAAAATAGCAATACTCTGATTTGGAAAAGAGGGAAGAAGTACTCTAGATTTTTTATTGTGAATTTGAACAAAAGATATCACTATTCTAGACAAGAATTTTATTGATATTGATGAAAAAAAATATACTAATATTCTTGAAATATCTTGAGATTTTTATCTTGATAACCTAGATTCTTTTGATGTTATAATTAAATCCCCCTGAATCTCTCCTTATAATCCAAAGATACTTCCAGTTATAAGCAAACTCTCTTCACAAGCTGATATCTTTTTCAATAATTATACTTGAAAAGTTATTTGAGTCACTGCAACTAAAGGGAAGACTACAACTGTAAGTATATTAGCGGAAACACTCAAAAACGTATGATTAAACGTTAAATTAGTAGGAAATATAGGCCAGCCTGTATTATCTGAAATTGATTTAACAAGTTGTGATGAATATGATTATATTGTATACGAACTTTCTAGTTATATGCTTGAATGATTAACTCCTAAATTACATATATGAGTACTGTGAAATATATTTCCTGATCATGTTGATTGGCACAATAATAGTCTAGAAACATACAAACAAGCAAAACTCAATATATTAACAAATGCTGAGTATAAAATTGACTGAAGGGAAGTATTAGCTGATTGAAACAATATTCTAAAAGATGTAGATACACCTCTACTGTGAGAACATAACATTAAAAACATTAGTCTTGTTTGGAAAATATGTGAAATTGTATGAATAGAAAAAATTATCCTCCTAGATACTGTTAAAACTTTTCAGGCAATTTCTCATAGATTAGAAAACATTGCAGAAAAAAACTGAATCACTTTTATAGATGATTCAATCTCCACAACACCAGAAAGTACAATTGAAGCTGTTAAAACATTTTGAACAAGTATCTGAACTATTTTTTTATGATGACTAGATAGAGGATGATACAGTTTTGAGGAACTAGTGAATTACCTAGAAAAATATAGTATTACTAATATAGTTCTTTTTCCAGAGACATGATTAATAATCAAAAAACTCTTAAATACTGATAACTATAATTTACTAGAAACTTCATCCATGAAAGAAGCTGTAAATTTTGCATTTAACAATTGCTCAAAGTGAGAAGTATGCCTACTGTCTACTGCTAGTCCTAGCTATAATTTATATAAAAATTATATTGAACAATGAGAATATTTTAAGAAATGTATTGAGGATTTTAAAGACTAAAAAAGAAGAAATTTTATTTCTTCTTTTTTAGTCTTCTTTTATCTTTTCAGGTTTTAGTTCCAAATCTATTCTTTATCTTTCTTGTTCAAGCTTCTCAAAGCTTATCTTCAAGAACCATGTTAAGTTCAGCTTCTTCGTCAAAAAGAGTCATATCCATATCAATCCCATTCTCTTGTTTGTATTTATAATCTCAGTAATTTCAATATGAAACTGAAAGTTCTCCTGATTCAATAAACCAAATATGAGTTGATAGTTTATTTACAAAATATCTATCATGAGATATAAATAATATTGTTCACTCAAACTGAGAAAGGGAAGACTCAAGCTGTTCTCTCGTATCATAATCTAGATGATTTGTTGGTTCATCCATAATGAGTAAATTACACTCTTTTCTTCAAAGTAATGCAAACAAGAGCTTAGATCTTTCTCAACCAGAAAGGGAAGAGACCGTCTTATCAATATCATCTCTTTCGAATAAATAATGACTTAGATATCATATTAAATGTTGATCACTTGTAAATAATCAATGCTTAACAAAATTTTCTTTAATAGTTAGATCTTGAAATAATCATTCATGCATTTGAGAATAATAAAGTATATTAATAGCTTTTCAAACACTCATAAATCAATCAAGAACATCAATCTCTCTCATAATAGTCTTTAGCATAGTAGATTTACCAATACCATTTTCTCAAACTATTCACACTCTTTGTTTTTTATAAAGAATAGCTTCTTGAATAAAGAATAATGGTTCTTTTCTTCAAATAAAGGCTTCTCTGAAACTTACAACTTTTTCACTACATTCACCAGAATATTCAAAAAAGAATTTAGGTTTTCTAGGTATAAATGGAGCAGGGAGGATTTCCATTCTATCTAACATCTTTTCTCTTGATTTAGCCCATCAAGCTCTTGAACCAGCTCTGAATCTATTTACTAGGTTCTTTTGTTTAAGAAGATATTCTTCTTGTCTAGAATATTCTGCTAACTTTTTCTTTTCAACATTTTCTCTTTGAGCTACATATCAAGTGTAATTTGTATGATAATAGGTAATTCCTCTTCCTGGTTGAACTTCATACGTCTTAGCGCATGTTTTATCTAGGAATTCTCTGTCATGAGAGATAATTACATAACCTCATGTCCATTTGTTCTGCAAATAAGATTCAAGCCACTCTACGGAAGCCATATCAATAAAATTTGTTGGTTCATCTAAGAAGAGTATATCAGGAGACTCCAGAAGTATTTTAGCTAAAGCAACTTTAGTCCTTTCTCATCAACTTATTTCACTTAGCTTCTTCTCAAGTAATTCAAGTATTCACATACCATTAGCAACTTGGTGAATCTTATTATTATAGTCATATCATCCAATAATGCTAAATTGCTCTAGTAAAACAGAATAATCTTCAACTAACTGCATATTATCTGGATCATTAGTCATCTCTTCTTCAAGA
>CALLPO010000042.1 GCA_938015605.1 uncultured Candidatus Altimarinota bacterium
TTTGTAGTATGTAAATATAATATATTATATACTTTGTTACTACAAATTCAAATTATTTTTTCTCTCCACTTGAAGCTATCATCGTGATTATACTTACTATCAATCATATGATAGATCCATACATAAATATATACGTCAGACCATATATATCATCTGCAAACACATATATATACACGATGATACCAATAATCACTATAGAAAGTATATAGTTTACTACATACTTTTCAAATGCTATCAGTGTCTTTACTATAATGCTGATATATCCGAGCAAACCGCAGTATACGAGGAGTGGAAATATAACTCCTATATACTCCTCTAATCAATCCTTGAATAATCTCAGTACAGCCTCTCAGAAAATATGAAAGAATCAGAGAGCTCCTACTAGCATAGCTATATAGTACATACTTATTTTAAGTATTTGCTGAGTTGGGAATATTTTTCACTTCACAAGCTGAGGATAGTAAACTGTTTCTATACTGAGTCAGAGAAATACCAGGAACTTAGCCAGTATCGATACTGCTGCGTAGTAACCTGCTGTTTCTCAACCAAACATGTTTTTTACTATGAGGATGTCTATATTCTGAAAAATAGTCAGAATTATACTAGCTATAAAGAAATATTTTAAATTATGAACATTTTTAAATAAGAAAGTTTTTCATTTAGTATATTCTATCTTTTTATAGGGAATATACTTTCTCATACACTTATATCATATAAAAATGAATAGAGCTTGAGAAATAAGAAAACCTCATATGGCTCAATATATTCAAAATCATAGTGACACAAGTCAAACACCTGCTATTATTCTTAATAATGGAGCTATAACTCTTAAAATTGATATTGATTCAAACTTCTTTAATGCTTGTAAAAAAGGAAATATATATAATTCTAAGTTTATAAAAAAAATACTTAAAGATAATAGTATGAAATACGATATATTATTTATATTTAAAAATCTATTTATAAATATTGATGATATAAAAAATATGATCAGCATTACTGAGCTTAGTTTAATAATATCGATTTTAAGTAAGTTTTGATTATATAAGAGAGAATTATGATCTATATCTTTTACTATCTCTTTTACTAAGTATATTGATAATGAAATTATAATAATCGAAAATATATTGAATATTCAAAATAAAGATTGAAATGTTCAAAAATCTTCAATAGAAAGAAACCTCAATAATAAAGGATGATAAAAATAGTTTAATCCTCATCATATTATTCAAGATAAACTCATTAACAGGACATACCAACTATTTTTCATTTCTTTTGTTTTTAAATATTCAGAAAATTCATAATAATATAACTAAACATAAAAATAAAATACTAATTTGTTTTCCTATTATATAATAATTCTGCATTCTATAATACAATGTTAATTCAATATTTTTACTTCAATCTGTATTAATTTTTAAATCTTCAAGTCCTATTTTTTTTATATCAATATACCATTGATTAAAAGTACTATTATATATTTCATGCTGAAACTCTACTTTTTCTCATTTTTTATTTAATAATATCCAATTCTTATCAAAGTTTCTATAAAATTTTAAAATATCATTACCCTTAACACTTAATAACAAATCATACCTTGTAGAGTCAATTTTATTTATTTTTAGATTTCATTCTTGAAGTTTTATACTTTTTAAAGAATTTTCTATTTCATAAAGTATGAAATATTCATTTTCAATAACTTTTTTAGTTTTATTATCAAAATATAATTTATATCTATTGTAAGGAATAATATTTCATGAGAAAACATTTAAATAATCTTTATGTACTAATATATAATTTATTCATGATGCTTTTATATTATTAATTAAATTATCATCAAATTTATACTTAAATATTGAATTTAATAATGGACTTTTATTTTTTAGTTGTAAAGAAGCTCTATCATAAATTAAATTAGCATTTAAAAAAGTTTCTTGGAAATAATAATTCTGCCTCATTAAATTAGAACTACTAATATTCCAAGAATGAAGTTCGTAGTTTATATTTGGATAAGAAATTATATTTTTAGTATCTTCTTGTTTATCTAAGAATTCATTGAGTTCATAGTACTCTATAGGTATCTCCATTTTGGGAATGACTCATTTTAAATCTCAACTAAGCAGAGGGAAGTGGACTAATCAAATAATTATTGTAATAGTGATAATTATTTGATTAGGTATATTCCTATTTTCTCTTATGTATAATGCATACACCATAAGAATTATTGGAACTAGTATAATGATAAATCTTGTAAAGCTTCTAAAAAAATGGAATACTGAGATGTTATCCCATAAATATTGAAATAGTTTTCAAGTTAATGCAGAATTTGGTCATAAAGATATATTAAAAAATATCAGGTATAATATAAACAAAAAAATTATTAATCATCAAAACTTTTTTTTACTTCAAGATAGTGGCAACGCAAAGAATCCAATAATTATAGAGATATAGAATATATTAACAATTGGAGATAAAAATAATTGTTGGGAAATAATATTAAAATATTGTCTAAATGATACTATATTCATGTAACTTGCCATTTTAGAATATCAATCAAGAACTCACGACGCTCATCCTGAGTATACTATAGTAGAACTTACGGATAAAGTATTTACAATAAATGGAATTATCCAATATGAATGGATTCAAATTACCATTATTAATCAATAAACAAGTAAATGATTATTTTTTTTCTTACTTCAATATTTGGTAAATAAGAAGAATCCAATTATACATATTGTGAATATAACTAGGTGTATAGGTAAGATAATAATTGATCATGCTAAAATTATTGTAAATAGGTGTTTTTTGTTCACAAATCAATTAACATATATGCGTGTAAAAATGAATAATAGTAGACCTAATGATATAAGTCCAGATGAATAGTAAAAGAAGCCTCAGAAAGCTATAGATTCAATAGTAAAGTTGTTGAAAATGACAAAGACTCAAGATAAATATCAAAATAAGATGTTTTGAGAAATAGAAGAAAAAATAAAATAATATATAATTGCAACTAAGAATAGGAGTCAAAAAGAGAGTATATAACTAACTATAAAATCATTAAGTCATATCTTTTTTAATAAATTTGTTGCTTCTCACTTGCTTTTTTTTAAGAATATTATACTAGAAAGATTGCTTCAGAAATAATCGTCAGAATAAATTGTTTCGGTATAACTATCCTTATCTTCGATATTAAAATAATAAGATCAATCATTGTATCAAATCACATTATTAGAGCCTATGCTTTTGTAACTAATACTAAAAATTAATACTATAAAAAATAATATTGGTAATATGAATTTAATAATAATACTTTTTATCATAACTCTTTTATTTTATCTATATAATATTGATGATACTTTTCTCAAAGTTTTTTTGAATTTTTACTAAAAGCAGAAAAATTATCAAAAATTTCCTCAAAAGCTACAACATAGTTTTCTCACTCTTTATCAGTTCATACAATAATTCAAGCTTTATTTGATTCTATCTCTTCAGCTGTAGAATGAAATTTAGTTGTAATTATAGGCATTCAGAAGCAAGTAAACTCTCTACACTTCATTGAGTCTCAATAATTATTGAAAGCAAAAGTTCAGTTATATAAAGCTATTCAAATACTACAATCTTTTAAAAAAAATAAATAATCCTTGTAGTCTAGTCTTCCAAGTAAGATAACATTCTTTTCAAGATTTTTTAATTTTATACGTTCTTCTATTTTAGCCCTTAGTCAGCCTTCTCATGCAATGTAAAAGCATATATCTTTATATTTTAATTTAAGAATAGCTATTGCATCAATTAGTCATAAATAATCTAATTGTCATCTTAAATTACCAGCAGTAATCATTTTAAAATTGTTTGTATCTAAGTTATTTTCTGAAACTATTCCTGGCATATTTGGTATAAATATATTTTTTGATATATCTAATCACATTCTCTTTCTCACATCAAAAATTCTCTTTGATACATTCCATACTTCATCACTTCAAAATACACAAATTCTATCTATTCAATGATATATTTTGTTTAGTATTTTATTTTTAAATCTCTCTGGACTGTAATCTGGTGTATAACATATATTTTTTTGTATTCTTCTTAATTTTCTTAATGCAAGTCAGACAAATGAATTTAATGGATTAAATCAAACATAAGTTATAGTTTTAGACTTAGTAAAAAATAATATATAAAAAAATGTTGAAAGTATTTCAGTAATATATCTGATAATAGAGAACTTTGAAATCATATGTAAATTTCATTTTTTAAATATTTCTCATTTATTGTTATACCAAAAAAATTGAGATTTCATTTCTCAATTTATGAAATGTCTAATATATAAGATATCTTTTTCAGTATATTTTAATAAGTTTTCTCTTACAACATTAGCAGGAGCTTCTCATATTTTTCAGTTAATACAAGTTGCATGAGTTACTAGTATAATCATATTATATTTTTATATTTTTAAATTTTGGCTCAAATCCTAATTCTCTTTTAGCTTTATCTATATTTAAATATAAAAACTGCAGATTATTCTCTGATTTAATATATTTTACTTCAAAACTATATTTTGTCTTTAATAACTCAATGAGGTCATTCAGAGTAATGCAAATAGGGTTTGATATATTGAAAATATTATTTTTTTGATAGTTTATACTTGAAATTATGCTAGTCACAGCATCATCCACATGAAGAAAATTTCTTCACTGAGAACCATCTCCTTGTAGCGTGATTATTCAATCCTCATTAATTTGTCTCATGAAATGATATATAACTCATTTGTTATTTCATTCTCAATATACATTAGGGAATCTCAATATTATTGATTGAATTCAAAAATTTTCGCTATAATATTTAATCAGTTCTTCTGTTAGTTTTTTTGATAGTCAGTAGAATGTATTTGGATTAGATGGATCAGATTCAACTGATTCATTGTTTTTAGGCTCTCAATAGATTGCTCATGTGGATGTATATATAATTTTTCTTAATCAAAAATCTTTTCAAATCTCTAATATATTTTTAGTTGTTTGAAAATTGAGCTTCATTTGCTGATCAAAGTCTCAAGAGAATGTTCCAACCAGATGTATAACTTCTTTTATATTATACTTAGTAAAATAGCTTTCAATTTGCTCTTTTTTTAGTAAATCTCATTTAAAAGAGATAAAAGATATATTGTTTTCTTTTAAACGATTAATTAATTTTTTTCATATAAATCCATTACCTCAAGTAACGAGTATTTTTAGTTCCAGAGCCATTTTTCGTTTTTTAATATTCCTTTTAGATTTTCTAAACTTAGATAATCAGCATTATGAGAATTAAATTCTTCCATGCTAGATTTTTCAAAATCATTATATTTTTTCTTCATTTCATCGCTAGCAAACTGAGGAAGTATAACGAAATATTTTTCATTAAGGATTCTAGTGAATGGCATCTCATTTTTAGATACTAATACTTCATGATTCTTTTCTCCTGGTCTCGCTCAGATTATTTGCTTTTCAGTATCTTTATTTCAAAATAAATCTATCATAGTATCAGCAACAACCTCTACAGTTGTTCATGGCATCCTCATTACAAAAACTTCTCCTCATATTGAATACTCAAGTGCATTAAATATAAGTCATATAGCTTCTTTAGTAGACATAAGGTATCTGGTCATCATTGGATCGGTAATAGTTATTTTATTGTTTTCCAATATTTGTTTTTTAAATAGTGGTATTACACTTCAGTTAGTTCCAATAACGTTTCATCATCTAATACATACAAATTTTGTATTAGACTCATAATTTATGTTTGCGTTAATAATCATTTTTTCTCAACAAGCTTTTGTACAACCATAATGATTAAAAGGATCAACTGCTTTATCTGTTGAGATATCAATTACGCTTTCAACATTATTTTCCATAGCACACTCTATTACATTTTGTGTTCAGTAAACATTAGTAAGTATTGCTTCCCATGGGTTCTCTTCACATACTGGTACATGTTTTAGTGCTGCAAGATGAAATACTGTATCAACTCACTTCATTGCAAGTCATAAAATGTTTTTATCTCTAACATCACCTATTATAAACTTTAACTTAGAATTATAACCAAATTTTTGTTTCATCTCAACTTGTTTATGTTCACCACGAGAATAGATTCTTATTTCTTTTGGATTAAACCTTTCTAATAATTGAGTTGTAAGTTCATTACCCCAAGAACCTGTTCAACCAGTAATGAAAATTATTTTATTATCTAACATATTTTTTAATTAATTATAAACTATTTATATAAGCAGTATACATGCATTAAATGACTATCAAAATTTTGTTTTTATATTT
>CALLPO010000043.1 GCA_938015605.1 uncultured Candidatus Altimarinota bacterium
TGTTTCTTTCCAATTTTCTGGAACAGTTCCAAGAATTACCAGTTGAAAAAATAGTATTACTGCAACTATTGGTATTAAATCTCTAAAAGATTCTCTCAGAAATTTTAAAAACATTTTAATCATTTTCTCCTTTTTTATTAAATAAAAAATATAAATATATTGGGGTATTAATTGTTTTCAACTTTTACATCCATTAATCATAGAAGTCTATCTTCCCATATTGGTTTTTGTATTTGAATTGATGGGTCTTCTATTGCTCAATTCAAAAGTGATAAAACATGTCATATAATAATGTGAGATTCTCAATAATTTTGTTCTTGTATAGATTTTCTGTAATTTTTATTATAAAATTTCATTGTAATCTTATTATGAATATCTACAGGAATCCCTTTGTTTTTCCAGTCTATTCATTCTTTCATAGCACCTTTCTGTATAAGTACTGCTAATTTATCATTCATTTCTCTTAATATTTTACTTGTTTCTGGATTGCTATCATCCCAATTTGCTGCACTTTCTGGTAAGCTTGAATCTATTTGTGGAATAGCACTCATATTTTTTATTAAATTGTAATATATTTATAATTTAATTTTATCATTTATTTTCTATATTTCAAAATATTCTTTCACATTTAATTTGAATTAAATACTAAAAACAGTATAAAATATAAAGATATTTTATATGAAGATAATTTACATAAACATTATGAATAAAGTAAAATTGCTAGTAATTATTTTTATTGTATCAATAATTACTGGGTGTAGTGATAAATCTTGAACAAATACTATTTCAAGTGAAGATAATATTAGTGACAAATTAGTTGTAAATAATAGTATTTTTGAGGAGTCTAAAAATACTATTACAGATGGCAATAATATAGATGATGACAAAAAAATAGAAGATAATAAAAAAACTGTATTAATAGATACTGATTGATGGAATCCAGTATCTAATTTTTCATGAAGTGTAGATAATGTATTTTATGATGAGGGAGACTTTGGAACTGGAAGTTCTGATTTAGCTACTGATGTTGGTGAATATACTTCAGTGAGTAATTATCTTGAAGGAAGTTCTTGATCACTAGATGAACAAGCTGCAAAAAATAAAATTGAATCTAAAGTAATGCTTGTATTAGATGTATCAGGAAGTATGGCTGGTCAAATTGGATGAGAAACAAAAATCACTACGGCTCGTAGTGTGGTCAAAAAAGTAACCCAAGATTATGATGAAACTACTCAGATTGGATTAATGGCTTATGGACATAATAGAACAGGTGATTGTTCTGATATAGAAACACTAGTATTTCCTGCAAAAAATAATGCATCAAAAATTGCATGAGTGGTTGATTGATTAACACCAACTTGAATGACTCCAATGTGAGCATCTGTACAAAAAGCTGCTGAGCAAATGAAATATAGTGAAGAAAAAACAAGTATTGTATTGGTGACTGATGGAATTGAAACATGTGATGTAAATATATGTGAACTCTGAAAAAAACTTGAGAAAGAAGGGATTGATTTTACAGCACACGTAATTAGTTTTTGAGTAGATGAAAAGGACACAAAAAATATGCAATGTTTAGCTGAATCTACTGGTGGGAAGTATTTAACTGCAGATAATGCAGAAACACTTTGAGATGCTCTTGGAGAAGCAGTATCTTCTTCTACTTGTAAAAGTTCTGAGGATACTAAAATTAATCTATTATTCCCTGAAACGGTTATTTCAGGTGATATAGTAAGAGTGAAATTTGAACTAGAAGGATGAAACCAGTATGATAAAATTTGATTTATTGGTGAATGAGAAGATGTAAAAATTACAGATTATATATATCCAAAAAACTTTATTCAAAGAAAATGAGAAGCTTATACTTATGCTAACATAGATATACCTGAAGTTTCATGAGAATATTCATTTGTATATGAAAATGAATGCTGAGAAACAATTGTAGAAAAAAAAGTTGTAGTTGAAGAAGCTTGAGTTGTAGTCTATGCTCCAAAAACAATGGTAGCATGATCTCAACAAAAAGTAAGATGGAATAGAAACACTAATGCTAAATATGACAAAATTGGTTTTTATGTATGATGAGAAGAACCAAAAGTTTTGAATCCAATATATCCTTCATCTACACTTTTAAGAAAGTGAGAAACAAAATTTAGGACTACTATTGATGTGCCTGAAATCCCAGGGGAGTATGAATTAGTATATCAAACAGATGAAGAAAAAGAGATTCTCTTTAGACAAACCATACAAGTTGAATTACCAAGAATTGTACTCTATGCTCCAGATACAATGGTAGCTTGATCGGATCAAAAAATTAGATGGAATAGAAATACAAATGCTAAATATGAACAGTTTTGATTCTACACATGATGAGAAGAACCTAAGATTATCAATCCTCTATATCCATCAAGTACAAACCTTGTAAAATGAGAAACAAAATTCAGAGCATATATCGAAGTTCCAGATACTCCTGGTGAATATGAATTAGTCTATCAGACACTTACTCAAAAAGATATACTTTTACGTAAAAAAGTAACAATAACTAAACCTCAGATCTCTCTTGATTTTGATAAAAAAATAAAAGTTGGTGAGAAATTGAAGGTAACAGGAACAAGAGATACAAATTGAAAATATGATCAAATATGATTTTATACATGATGAGATGAACCTAAATTACTTAACAGTATGTATATGAATTCATGAATAGGAGAATGGTCTGATATAAAAATTTCTCTTGATACTCCGTCAGAACCTGGTACATATAAAATTGTGTACAGATCTAAACAAGACAAAAATATTTTATTTAGTTGAGAAATTGAAGTAATTCAATAAAATCTATACTAATATTATTATCAAACAAAAAACTCCATGACAAATAAACAAAACTTCTTTGTAACAACACCTATTTATTATGGAAATGGACTTCCTCATGTAGGACATTTTTATAGCTCAACTATTGCAAATGTAATTTATAAATTTCACAAAATTAGTGGAGATAATGCAAGATTTACTACTTGAATAGATGAGAATTCACAAAAGGCAGTTATTAAGGCTGAAGAAGAGGGGATGGAAATTATGGATTACCTAGATTCTATGGCTGAATGACATAAAAAAGTCTGGGATCATTTTAACTTTGATTATACAGATTTTATTAGGACTACCGAAACTAGACACAAAAATTTAGTACAAAAAGTTTTACAAAAATGTTTTGATAAGGGAGATATTTATGAAGGGGAGTATGAATGAATGTACTGTGTCGGGTGTGAAAGTTTTAAGAAAGATGATGATTTAGTATATCTAAACATAGAACAAAATAAGACTTTTCCAATTAAGCAGGGAGTAAAAGAAACGCCTAATATTATTAAAGTTTGTCCTGATCACCTAAAAGCTCCTGACCAAATTAAAGAAAAAAACTATTTCTTCAAACTGACTAACTACCAAACGTGGACTGAGGAATTCTATAAAGCTAACCCAGAATTTGTTGTCCCTCAATTTAGATTCAATGAAGTTATTGCTTTTGTAGAGAGATGACTTGAAGACTTCTCTATTTCTAGGGAAACTAATACTTTTTGAATCCCTCTGCCTTTTGATAATTCTCAAGTTACATATGTATGGTTTGATGCATTATTTAATTATTATACAAGTTGTATAAGTTCAAGATGAGGAGATAAAAATAATGAAGAATTTATTGATGAGAGATGAATTTGGGAAGATGATAACTCTACTAAACTTCATGTAGTTTGAAAAGATATTATTCGTTTCCATGCAATATTTTGGCCAGCTATGCTTGCTAGTTATTTTGATTTGTGAGAAAAAGATTCTGACTGAGTTTTACACTATAGAAAATCAGACAATAAATACCTTCCTAATCAAATACTTACTTGAGGATATTTTACAGTTGATGGACAGAAAATGTCTAAAACTATTTGAAATGTAATTGATCCAGTTCCTTATTCAGATGAATATTCACACGAACTTCTTACTCTATATATGCTTTCTGGTTTTCCAATAGGTAATGATTGAGACTATGATAGAAAAGATGCTGTTTTGACATATAATGCAAAACTAGCTAATAATTTTGGGAATCTACTTAATAGAGTTGTAGTACTTACCACTAAATTAGATTGAAGTTACCTCACTTCACCAAGTGGAAAATGAATTGCTGCAACTAAAGATTATTTAGATGATTTCAATAAAAAACTCAGTGTTTATGATCTGAAATGAGGACTTGATGAAACATTTATGTTCTTAGATGTATTAAATAAATATGCAGATACAACTGAACCATGGAAGCTAATTAAAGAAGATACAGAAAGAGCTAATGCAGTACTTTATATTCTTGCTGAATGACTCAGAGAAGTATGACTTAATCTCTATTGTTATTTCCCAGAAAAAATGTGAGAAATGTTTAATAGATTAGGTTTAGAAGGATACGTTGAACAACTAGAGCAGTGAAAATTAGAAGAACTAAGAGGGAGGTCAGAAATTTTTAATATAACACAAAAAGACTGAGTATTGTTTGAGAGATTTGAAGTAGAGAAATAAATTAATTTTATTACAAAAAAATATGAATAGTTTATATTTAGCTTATACTTGATTCAATTGAGACTGAAAAATAGCAGAAGATCATGAGATACTTTTTATATATTGAAAAGATGAAGAGGATGTAATGATTAAACTTATGAAACAATCTAAACTTCCTGAATGATTTCACCTAGATTTTCTATTAAAATATTCTGTGATTGATGGTTATGAAATACAAATCAAAAATACAGTGCAAACAAGTAAGAAAGAGAAGTTATATTTTGGTTATATGTGAGCAGAGGCTGAATGAAGGTTTATTGAAGATCATGAACTTTTATTTGTAGTTTCTGAAAATGAAGATGATGTAAAAGCTCAATTAAAAGATAAAACTAAGCTTTGAATTGATCCACATGTTGATTATAAGCAACAAATAGTAGAAATTGATTGAAAGTACATACATTTAAAAAAAAATTGATGAAATGATAAAATTAAAAAAGTGCTTTGATATACAATATTTGAAGAATATTTTAATTCATAATTAAGTGTAAAAATATGGAGATTGAATTCATTAAATATTTAGCTTTTATTTTCACTATGGTACTATCTATGTGATTATTGTCTTTGTGGTTAAAATCTAACAAGATTAAAAGAAAACAAAAAGAGCATGAAGATCAGGAACTAGAAATACAAAAAGAAAAATATAGACAAGCAGTGAAAGAAAAACAAAACAAATAATTAAATATAATAACGGAGTTATATGAAAAAAACAAAAACAGAGTTAAGAATAATGTGAATTAAATCAATGTTACTTATTTTTGTACCATTGATGTTAATCTTATATATTCCATATTTATTATTCATTATTATTTACCTCCTAGTAACTAAAAAATTAAATATTAATAAGTACATGAATACTTTTTGATTAGTCGATTATTGGGAAGAAAATTGATTTCATACAGGTGATATTAATCTTAAACCTAAAGACATAACACCAACTTCTACTATTAATAAGATTACAGAAGTATTACAAAAAGAAAAGTTAGAGAAGATGAATAATTATGAAGAAGACAGATATAATACACCTACAGAACAAGAAGAAGTAATAGTTGAAGATTATCCAAATATATTTGAGCAATCAACTACTAATGAAGTTTTTCAAGAAGAAGATAAATCAAATAGTGATTCTTTCAATGATTTTATTATAATCAATGAAGAAGAGTCTACTAGAAATGAAATTACTGATAACAGTTTGAAAAAAGAAGAGGTTACTGAAATTTCAAAAGATGAATTAACTGAAAAACCTAAAGCTGTAACAAAGAAAAGTAATTTCTTTGAAAAAAAGAAATCAAAACTGTTTGATAACTCTGAAAGTTCTAAACTAAAAAGTAGTGGAAGTAATAATTTTTTAAAATAGATTGTAAATGTTAGCTAGAAGATTAAAAAAATGAGACACTATTTGAATTACAGCCCCATCAAATCCTTTATCAGTAAAAGATAAACAATATTTGGACAATTTCATTATTAAAATGAATGAATATTGATTAGCAGTTGTAGTATGTAAAAGTATTTATACAAATATCTGACATGAATCAAGATATACAGATTATAAAGAGAGAACAGATGATTTGAATAAGATGTTTTTAAATGACTCAATTGATGCCATCTGGTTTCTACAATGAGGTGATACAGCAAATGGAATGTTAAATTATATTGATTATGACTTAATAATAAAAAATCCTAAAATACTATTATGAAAGAGTGATATTGATGTATTACTACTTGCAATTAACTCTATGACTTGATTAGTTAGTTTTCATTGATGTGATGCTAAGCTATGAGACAATAAGGAATTTTGATTAGAATACACACAAAAATGGTTTAATAAGCGATTATTACATTGAAATAAAACTTTTGTTGCTAGTTGAGAGGAATGGAGTACAATTGTTCCTTGAATGTGTGAAGGTAGGATTTTAGGTTGTAATATAACCTCTCTACTTGAATTAGCAGGTACTATATATTTTCCAGATTTTACTAATGCAATACTTTTTATTGAAACCTACAAAACTCTTGATTCACTTCTAATAATGAAACTTAATCACTTAGAACAATTGTGAGTTTTTACTAAAATCAACGGAATTGTTATAGGTAGTAATTTTTGATATGAAAGTAATAAATTCACTCCAGAGTGAATAATTAAAAGCTTTGCTGAGAAATATTCACTTCCAACCCTAAAGACTAATGAATTTTGACATTATCAACCGCATGCTTTTATACCTATATGATCTAAAATAAAACTGAATTCTACTAATAAGACAATAGAAATTATAGAAGATTTTATAAAATAATAAACAGAATATGTACACTTATCTACACAATCCAAGATGCTCTAAATCAAGAACTGGATTAAAAAATATGAAAGAAGGAAAGAGAAAATATGAATTAAGAGCATATCTAATAAATCCACTTGATTATGATGATTTAGTTGATTTACAAAAAAAATTAAATATACCAGCAATTGAATTTACAAGAACTTGAGAGAAAGAATTTTCTCAAGCATGACTTACAAAAGACTCAAGTGATGATGAGATTTTAAAAGCTATGGCTAAATTTCCAAAACTTATGGAAAGACCAATTGTGTATGATGAAAGATGAGCAGTCATTGGAAGACCCGAGGAGAATATAATTAATTTTATTAAAAAGAAATAATGAAAAAAATAATAGTTAAAGATTCTAGTTGAAAAATTATTAAAGAACTAGATCAAAATATCAATAAAACACTTATTAAGCAACTTACAGATGAGTGAGTTGAAGTTATGTCAGCTTGTCATCATTGAATCTGTTGAGCATGTATTTATTGAATAGAGCAATGAGTTGAAAATATCAATAAAAGCTTTAAAGGTGAACCTTGATTCCCACTGTGAGATGAAGAAGTTATGACTTGTATTGCATGAGTAAATTGAAAAAACAATGATATTGTATTAGTATCTAATACTTAATACTCTGCTATAGAAATAAATGTACAATTTAAATTTTGTACATTTATTTTTTTTGTTATACTGTGTATAAATAAATGTACACGTATCTTGTACATAAAAACTTATTTATTAGAGACCAAGCAATATGAAAAAAATTATATTTACACTTATCATGATATTACTTACAAGTAATAGTTCATTTGCTAGATGATTGTATGAGAAAGAACTTCCATCTAAATTTAAAAAAGAATGTTTTGAATATTCTTCAAGTTATAACTTCTTAAAAAAAGATGAAGCTAAATATAAGGTTGAATTAAATAAGACTTGAACAGTTGCTGTCAAAGATTGATACTTAATTCCTATTATTCCATATAAAATAGTTGGAGAAAATTATAACTACACTTCTGACTTATTTCCTACAGTTTCATATTTTAATGATAATAATGAAGCTACATTTAATGAATTAGATACAGAAAAGAACACAGAACTTTTAATTGCATTCGATTCTCTTTTAAAAAGAAATACATTTGGTTTGAATTTTAAACATACTGCTGAATGATATGCTCCTGAACTATTTATATCTGAGGATTGATCAAAATTTTCTCCTGTAACATTTTCAAGTTTATACGACTTTGATATTAAGTTTCTTAAAATTGCATTTACAAAAAAATCTGAATGATCAAAGAGAGAGAAAATTAAAATAACAGAGCTTAGTTTTGTGAAAGAGCATAATATAAATATTATGAGAGTTTCTGGCTGAGGAAGAATTGATTTTTATAATAGCTATACATGTGATGATTATGTAAACTTAAATACTATTCATGTTCCTTTTGAAATTGATATTAATACACCAACAGTTAAGATAGAGTTAAAAGAGAATATTGATTACAATCCTAATATTGATACAGATGCTGATGCAGATAATATTCAAGATTATCAAGATAACTGTATTGAAACTTTTAATCCATTGCAAACAGATTCTGATGCTGATGGTAAATGAGATAAGTGTAGTGATATAGATAATGACTGAGTTGTCGGAAGTAAAGATAACTGCCCAACTATAGCTAATCCCGATCAGCTTGATATTAATTTAAATAATATCTGAGATGTTTGTGAATTTGATAAAGATCAAGATTGAATATTTGATTCAGTTGATAATTGTATAAATACTCCAAATCAATTACAAAAAGATACAGATCATGATTGAATTTGAAATTTGTGTGATAATTGTAAAATTTTCAATCCAAATCAAGAAGATTTAGATTGAAATAATATTTGAGATGTTTGTGATGAGGAAAAAAGAATTTTTGCAGCAAATGATGATGATGTTGATGGTATAATTAATTGAGAAGATAATTGTCCACTTATTGTGAATGCATGACAAGAAGATTTTGATAAAGATTGAGTAGGTGATCTTTGTGATAACTGTAAAGAAATTCAAAATACTAATCAATATGATTTTAATAAGAATAATGTTTGAGATATTTGTGAAGACTCAGATGGAGATTGAATAAATTGAATGGAAGATAACTGTATGAATGTTGTTAATAAGGACCAAAAAGATTCAGATAATAATGGTATTTGAGATGTATGTGAAGATAAAGACCATGATAGAATATGGTTTGCTGCAGATAACTGTCCTTCAGTATATAATCCTATGCAAAAAGATGTGGATGAAGATGGTATTTGAAATGCATGTGATAAAGATGATGGTAGGACTTTAGAGTCTAATAAAAATTTCTTTGTCTTAATAATAGTAGTACTTATTGCTTTGTTTTGTATAGCAATATATGTAATGATCAAAAAAGTTAATTCAGGTGAGACTGAAGATTCAAAGTTTAAGAAAAAAACAATTAAAAAGCCTAAAAAAAATAATACCAAGAAAAGTTCAAAGAAAAAATCTGATGTAGCTTGAAATGAATTATTTGAAAGCTACACTGCTAGAAAAAGAAATGAGGACAATAAATAGTCGTAATTAGGTTTTAAAATATTATATCTCTAAAATATTATTATGTTTAAACTTCTTAATAGAATTGCTTGGGTATTATCATTAGCTTTAGCTTTTCCTATATTTAGTATGTTCTGGGGAATGTTTTGATGATATGGACTTTCTATATTATGGTGAGTTGTTCCATTAACTTTTATTATTAAGAAATTTATTTTATCTGAAGATTTTATTACTACACGACTAGAGTATTTTCAATCTAAATTAATAGAAAACATTTGAGAAATTAAGAGTATTTCTATAAAAGAAAAAGAGTCTATAGAAGAAATAGATGATATTGTAACAACATTTAAAACAGAGTCTATCCAAGATTCTATTGAGACTAAAGAAAAAGAATATAATAGTATTACTCAAATGTGAGACAATTGAGTTGAAGTTATAGATACTCCTCAATATGAAGAAGTTTCGGATGAACAATTACATTATAATTTAGCAAAACAAGAAGCAAAAATTGAAAAAGTCGATGACACTCCATGAATATTAGATATCTATTTAGAACAAGCATCAGACTATATTAAAGAATTCTTTGCTACTAATACGCTAGCTAAGATTTGAGCTATTCTTATATTTTTAGCAGTTGTATTCTTTTTAAGAGGAATTGCTGAAACATTCTGGGAAGTTATTTGACCTGTTGGAAGATTATTGATTGGTTTTGTGATTGCTTTTACTGTCTTTTGAGTATGAAGTTTCTTACATGCCAGATGAAATAAAAATGAGGGTTTAATACTTATAGGTTTATCTATCCTTATTAACTATTGAGTAATACTTAGTGGTAGATACCTTATTTGAGAAAGTAGTTTATGAGAAGATTGATTTCTTACAGAGGGTATAACTTTCTTACTACTAATATTAAATACTGTTTTTTGAGTTGTTACATCACTTGTTTACCAATCTAGAACACTTCTTATTTTCTCTTTTATCTTTGCATACATCAATCCATTTATCATTTGAGCAAATAGTTCAGGTACTCCTTACACACTTATTTGATATTCACTTATTGTTTCATTGTGAGGTTTATTCTTAGCTCAAAATTGATCCACCAAATCATTAGTTCAGCATGAAATTAATGAACATAATTATAATATTCTTTTGTATATTACTTTTATTTTAGGAAGTTTACTTATTCTTGTTGCACCATTCACAACAAATATTGATTGGATAGCTAAAATTATTTCAAGTGTAGTATTAAGTATTGTTACTATTTATACTTTCTGGAATGCTAAATTGGATAAGTCATCTAGACTTAACCTAGGAGTTACAGGATTATTTATTATTGCATATGTCTTTATTGTACTATTACTAATGTCTTGATGATCACATCAATGAATTCTTGATACAAGTTCATCATTTATTGTTTATACATTAATTTTATTAGGTTTTTTCTGATTTACAAGTGTGTTGTTTAAAAATGATAGTTCAAATCCAATTCTACAATTCTTATTATTCATCCCATTACTTATATGTTTAGGTTTAATTCTTAGTGGACATGCATTTTCAGTTATATGATTATTAATAGTAGTCTTAGGACTCTATTTGATAAGTTTTTGAACACTTCAAAAACACTTTTCAACAGTATTATCATATGCTTACTTTATTTTAATTGGTGTATTTATCCTTGTTGCGGATATTAGTCTTGTTGTTGAATCAAGTGCCCATGAAATGTCTGTTTTCCTTACAGTTCTATCTGTTAGTTTTATATTCTTGTTTACTACTTATTATTATTCTCTTCAAAATTACCTTTCGCACTTATATAGTATTTGAACAGTATTTGCTATATTACTTTTAGCTCCAATTATGGTTGTTGTTTCTTCAATAAATTGATTAAAGACTTGAGATATTATTCAGTCATGATTGGTAACAACATCACTTCATGTAAATTTATCTATAGCAAGTATTGTTTTATTTGCTTTAGCTAATTGGATTTTACCATTTATAAACAAGAACCTTCTTAATAATACTAAAAATATTACTAATCTTGTTGTTTGAAGCCTAGCTTGAGTTTTATTTATAGCGTATGAACTTTATAATTTTTGAAATGCATACTTTCCTTGAGTTGCACAATGAATTGCTTTCTTGAGTTTGGCAGTTATTTATTTTGTACAGAGTTTCCTTGTTGTTCAAAAAATATGAAATCTTCAATCTATCACTTCAGATTCTAGCGACAATAATGCTTCTCTAAAAAATGTTTTTTATACCTATGCTTGAATTAGTTTATCACTTTTCTCACTGGCAATAGCATTTCTATTTTCTAAATACCCTGAAATAATATCTACTGTATGGTTGTTTGAAGCTACAATCTTGTATTATTTCTATTCACAAACAAAACAGTGGAAAATTTTAACTGCTTGAAATGTATTATTTGTAATTTGAATTCTTAAACTGTGATTTCTTGTAGATATTGTTGATAGTTGAGATTATAAATTTTTAGTGAGTTTCTCAATAATTGCAGCAAGTTTACTTCTAAATGTTTGGTTTATAGATAAGCTTAAAGATATTACATGAAAAACTATTCATTATGTGTTTCATGTTATTTGAATAGGGATTCTTGGGTTACTATTATCACAAATTATTGTGAGTAGCTGACATGGTTGGAGTAGTTTCTGAATAAGTATATTTTTGACTGCAATTTGAGTAGTATATTCTCTACTAAAAACTGATTTTTTAAAATGATTTTTTATTTTTCTTCTCATTTGATTTAGTGTTTTCCATATAGCATCAATAGAGTTCATTTTTAATAAACTTGAAAGGGATGATATTAGTTACTTCAAAGCTCTACAATATATAGTTACCACTATTGTTATTTCTAATTATTTCATCTGGAATAGGAAAATTAACACACACTATAAAAAAATTATTATATCTATAATAGGGGTCTATACTTTCATTATTTCTAATATTTATATTCTAGATATCTTTGGTGATATTTTTGGTCATTTTTCTCTTACAATTTACTGGTGAATAATTGCTTCTGTTCTCTTATTCTATTGAATAGCTAATGATATGGTTAAACTTAGAACTATTGGTTTATATTTTATTATTCTAACCTCAGTTAAGATATTTGGTTTTGATGTTTGGCAATTAGACAACACGAGTTCAAGAGTTGTTGCTTTGATGTGACTAGGAATACTCTTTATTGCTATATCAACACTCTATACAAAAAAGTATTGAAACAACATCCTGAATGAATTAAGTCCTGATAATTTAAAAGATGATGATGAAGATATTCAAGATCACAAAGTATTGTTAGATACTGATTCTGACAATAATTCTAGTGATAATACTATTAATACTAAAACTGATAACACTGATAAAATAATTAGTAACAAAAAAACTAATAAAACTGTAGTTAAAAAAGAAAAAAACAAACAAGAAAAATCATCAAAAAAGAAAGAAAAAAAATCAGATAACTCAGTCACTAGTAATTCGAATGAACAATTACATTCTAACCAAGAAGAGTTTTCAAATGACTTCATGAAAAAACTTTCTAAAGTAAACGTTGATGATATTAAGGTTGTACGTTTCTTCCCAAAAAATCTAGATAACTTTACTATTAGAGCAAAGAATCTAATGAGAGTTTCTAAACTTGTAATTAAACAAACTTGAAAGAATTCATTTGCAGCCTGAGAGCTAGAATGAATCTATAATTATGTTATAAAAAATTATAAATCTAAACTTTCTAGAAGAGAGTTTGATAAACTCAGAACTACACTCAAAGATTTTATTGATGATGGTTGAGAAGTTGAAATTATAAAAAAATAATTCCTGTGAGGGAATTATTTTTTTATTACACTATATTTTCAACATTGCTTTTAGTTATCCTTTGTTCTGCATCTACTTTCTCTTTTAACGCTAACATTCAATCAAAGTTGTAAGAACCATCTGGATTTACAGTGCCATTTTCTAAATCATTTGAATAAGACATATTTTTATGCTTAAGAAATATTATAAAATTAATATATGAAAACGATATGTATTTGCAAACATTTTTTTATTTAAATTCAAGAGATTCTTTAAATTTTTTTACAAATCGTTCTATATTTGTAGAAATATCTGTAACAGTTATTTCTATTTCTCAATATCAAATTTGAGTTACTTTAATATTCATTGGATTAATATCATAATGTTTTTTTCAACGACTTATTGTATGTAATGATGCTCAAGTTCTTTTTTCTACATGTGAACATATTATACTGTAGAGTTCTTCAACCTTATAATAATATGACTCCAATTCATCATATAAGGAATTTCAATCAACATTTCATACTTTAGCTGTATATCATTCTTTTTTTGAATCACCCTCACAGTACTTTAATAATTCTGAATCAATATTGTGAAATTTTACCCTTACTTTTTTTATTAAAAAGTTAGAGGATCTTATTTTAATACCTGTTGAAAGTAATATATTAACAATATCATTTGAAACAATATTCTGTATATTTTGATATAGTTTTAAATTTTCCTTTGCTAATGTAGGTTTGTATAGTTTATATATTCACGTATTATCCTTTTGAACTGTACTATCTCATTTTGATATTTTAATATCCCAAATAGTTTCTAATCAAGACATAATATATTAAAGTTATATATAATTTAAAGTCAATATAATGTTTTTGAAATCTTTTGCAAATCTTTTCTTTGATATTTTGCATAAAATCAGTATAAATAGTGTAATATTTATTTCTGAAAAATCATTGTATAAAAATGCTAAATAAACTTAAAAGATTAGTAGCTCTTGATAATCCATTAAGACTCTTATATCATAAAATTAGAGCAGTTATAGCTAATGTAAAATATGGTTTTCCACATAAGGAAATGACCATTATTTGAGTTACTGGTACAAATTGAAAAACTACTACTTGTAATATCATTGCTAAATGATTAAGAGAAGCAGGGAAGAAGGTATTTATGTTTTCAACAGTGAATATCATTGTTAATGATGAGGAGCATACAAATACTTCTAAAATGACTTCACCAGATGTTTTCACTCTCCAAGAATGGTTATCATATGCAAAGAAGCAATGATGTGAAATTGCTGTAATTGAAACAGCAAGTCATGGTATTAAGATGAATAGAATTTGGGGTATTAATTATGATATTGTATGTCTTACAAATATTTCTCAAGATCATCTAGACCTTCATGGGACAATGCATGATTACGTTCAAACAAAATTGAAAATTTTTAAGAATCTAATGTTTTACTCTAGAAAAAAAGGAGTTAAAAAAACATGAGTAATTAATATGGATGCTAACTATGCAGATCTTTTTTTAGCTGAGACATATGATACACTTTTTACATATTGAAAAGACTACAAAGCAAACTTACAACCAAATAAAACTACCACTAGTATTGATGGGACTGAATTTGATTTAAAAATACCTTGAGAGAATATTCATATTAAGACTTCACTCATCTGAGATTTTAATGTATACAATATAATGTGTGCAGTATGAGTCTTTACAAGTTTTGGTTTTTCTAGAGAACTCATTGAATCATCAATTGCTAAAGTAACAGGTATTCCATGAAGAATGGATTCTATTTCTAGTGAAGACTGATTTAAGGTCTATATAGATTATGCACATACAGAAGATGCTCTCAGAAATGTACTTGAAACTTTTAGAGGACTTAAATGAGTTAAGAGAATTATCACAGTTTTTTGAGCTACTTGAGATAGAGATAAGTCTAAAAGACCAATAATGGCACAAACAATTTCTGAATTATCAGATATTGTTATATTGACAGAAGATGATAATTATTCAGAAGATGTACAGGATATTATTAAAGATATGCTTCCTTGAATTGAAAGAAAAGAATGAGAGGATTTTTGGATTATTGCAGACAGAAAGGAGGCAATCAGGACTGCAATATTATCTGCTAGAAAATGAGATATTGTATTATTAGCAGGGAAGTGAGATGAGCACTCTATTATCAGAAATCACTGAGCTGATGACTGGCATGATAAAACAATAGCACAAGAAATTATTAAAGAAATATGAGAAAATAAATTAGTAAAATAAAGATATTTAATGGCATTATATTTAAAATACAGACCTAAAGATTTTGAGAGTCTTGTGTGACAAGATTTTGTAAAAGAAACTCTACAAAAAGCTGTTGAAACTGATAAAACAGTTTGAGCATATTTATTGTGTGGACCAAGAGGAACAGGGAAGACCAGTACTGCAAGAATCTTTGCAAAAGCTGTGAACTGTGAAAAACCAACAAAAGGGAATCCTTGTAATACTTGTCCTATTTGTAATGCAATTAATACTGAAAGCCTGGTTGATGTTATTGAAATAGATGCAGCAAGTCATACTTGAGTTGATAATATTAGGGAAATTATAGAAAAAGCACAATTTAGACCTACTAATGCCAAATATAAGATTTATATTATAGATGAGGTACATATGCTTTCTAAGTGAGCATTTAATGCTTTATTAAAGATACTTGAAGAACCACCTGAGTATGTTAAATTTATTCTAGCAACAACTGAAACACACAAAGTTCCAGAAACTATTATTTCAAGATGTCAGAGGTATGATATGAAGAGTATCAGTTTAGATGATATTAAATCTAGACTTACCTTTATTGCAAAAGAAGAAAAGATAAAAATAGATAAGCAATCTCTTGATTATATTTCTCAAAATGCTTGAGGAGCTCTCAGAAATGCTATTTCACTATTTGAACAATTAGCTACAGAGAATAAAATTGAATTCAAAGACATTATAAAGAATCTTTGAATAGTTGAGGAAGATATTCTTTCAAACTTTCTTGATAAACTTATCAGTAAAGATAATAGTGTAGTTTGAGATTTTGAACAACTTATATCTGATGGGAAAAATGTTAAGCTATTTTTTAAAGAATTATTATTCTATACTAAAAAAGTTTCTTTAAATCTTATTAAAAATTCTAAAGATATTTCCTCTTATCTTCACATCTTAGATGTTTTAGATTCTACTTACTCTAAAACTAAAGTTTCTCTTGATGAAAATACTACTTTTTTAATTTGAATTCTTAAAATTATTACTGATTACAGCCCTGTAATAAGTGTAAGTAATGGTTGAGCTAAGATTTCCACTCAATCAGCTGTACAGGTAAAAAATGCAGATAAAACACCTAAAGCACATACACCAAAAAAAGAAATACCTACTCAAGAAATTTCAGCAACAGATGTTTGAGATATATTTTGAGATTCAGAACCAACAACTCCAAAAACTACAATAGAAACTCTTTTGCCAGAAACAAAAGCTACTAGTGATTTTAATACTACTGAATATCTTTCTCATTTAAAAAAGAACTGAGCTAAAGCTATGGTTACTTTAAGTATTAAATGAGCATCAATTTCATTAAATGATAAAAACCTTGAGCTTAAATTCAAAACTAAATTTGCTTTAAACTCAGTAAATAACCCTGATACTATTGCTTTATTAAATAAAGGATTAATAGATATGGGTATGAGTGATGCTACTGTAAAATTAATTGGTTAAAAAAGAGCAAGTAAATTGCTCTTTTTTATAATTCTAATTTTTTAGCATCCTTATATCCAATATTAATAAACTCATCTACTTTATTGAAATCAATAATATCAAGTTTTCAAAAGTCAGGCCTTACTAATTGAATATCTTTTCAATCTGTTAAAATACTTTGGTCCTCATTTACTTTCATCATAAGTATGACAGAACGCTTAATTATTTCAAAATTATTTTTAAAAAATCCAGATTTAAAGTTCATTCACATGATATTTTTGGTTTCATGTATTGTTCATGTGTTTATTTTAAGTGCAGATACAGCAATTACATTCTTTCAATCAAGTACTTGTATAGGGAGATTCATCATTATTCACCCATCTACATAATCCTCTCAATCAATTTTTTGAGGTTTAAATATTCATGGAAGACTAATACTCGCTCTAAGAGCTTCTGTTATTTTTCCACTTGTAAATATTCTAGATTCAGCTTTTTCAATGTTTGTAGCTACAATTTTAAGGGAAATTTTTGTATCTTCAATTTTAGTATCTCTAAAAATTTCCTCCAGCTTCTTTTTGATTTTATTTCACTTCAAAAGTCCAGTTTTAAATTCTGGATCAACAAGTTTAAGTAAATTGAGTTCATTTGCAAAATCTTGCATTTCTTGGCTATTTTTTCAAATAGCCAGCATTGCTGCAACTATTGCTCACATAGAAGTACCAGAAACCTCATTAATTTGAGTTTTCTGCTCTTCTAAGTATTTAATTACTCAAATGTGAGCCAATCATCTTGCAGCTCAACCTCATAGAGCTAAGGAGTAGTTTTTCATAGTTATAGCTTATTTATTATAAACTTTTAGTTTTAACTTCTTCTATCATCCTAGTAGTAAACTCTTCTAAGCTTTCACTAGTTTGTTCCTTAGTTTTGTAATTTCTTACAGCAACTGTTCAAGCTTTTTCTTCTTCTTCTCAGATAACAAGAATATAGTTATTATGCATTTTTTCAGCATTTCTTACTTTTTTATTAAGTCAATCAGAAGAGTAGTCTCAAGTAACTCTTAAATCAGCATCTCTGAGTTCTTGCTCAACTTTTTTAGCATACTCGTCAAATTTCTCAGCAACTGGAATGATTTTAATTTGCCTTGGAGCTAACCAAAGTGGAAAAGTTCCTGCAAAGTGTTCTATAAATACTCACATTCATCTTTCAAAACTTCAAGTAATGGCTCTATGAATTACAACTGGTCTTTCTTTTTCATTTTTCTCATTTGTATATTCTAGTTCAAATCTTTCTGGAAGATTAAAATCACATTGAATAGTAGCTAATTGCCATTCTCTTCAGATAGCATCTTTGAACATAAAATCTAGCTTTGGTCCATAAAATGCAGCTTCTCATTCAACTCTTTTGTATGGAAGTTCATTTTCCCTAGCAGCTGAGTCAAGTGCTTCTTCTGCTTGTTCCCAAACATCATCACTTCCAAGATATTTAGATTTATCTTCTCATCTTACAGATAAACTTACCCAATATTCTTTAGTCATTCACATGGTAGTGTAGAACTCTTTGATAATATCTGTAATAATTTTTACTTCATCCTTAATTTGTGATGGCCTACAAAATAGATGCCCATCATCTTGAGTAATAGCTCTTACTCTTGTAAGTCAAGAAAGTTGTCCTGATTTTTCATCTCTGTATATAGTTGCTGGTTCAAAATATCTAACAGGCATATCTCTATATGAGAACTGATTGTCAGCAAAGATTTGCATATGGTGAGGACAATTCATAGGTTTCATTATGAATTTGTCTTCTTTTCATTGAACTCTAAAAAGCTCATCACCAAACTTAGCTGCATGACCTGAAGTTTCGTATAATGCTTCTTTTGCAATATGAGGAGTCCAAACTCTATCGTATCATTTTCTCTTATGCATATCCCAAAGATAGTCTTCAAGTTCTTTTCTAATGATCATTCCAGCTGGTTGCATAAGGGGGAGACCTGGTCCTATTAAATCTGAAACAGTGAATAATTTTAATTTAGCTCATAGAATTCTGTGATCTCTTTTTTTAGCCTCTTCAAGCATTTTTAAATGAACATCAAGTTCTGCCTTATCATTAAAAGCATAAGCATAAATTCTAGTTAATTGCTGATTTTCAGCATTTCCAAGCCAATAAGCTCAAGCTACTCTTGCAAGCTTAAAAGAATTTGCATCAAGTTCTCTTGTATTTTCTACATGAGGCCCAGTACACATATCAATAAATTTAAGATTTTTTACTTGATCTCAGTCTAATTCTTCAAAGCTTTCATAACTATTATTCTTAGTATAATCTTGAAGGGAAGAGTAGTAGTCAGAATTTTTTCATTTTGAAGTATTGAAATAAAAACTAATTTTATCAGAGATTTTTTCTTTATTTTTAAAATCTCAAGATTCAATTTTGTCAACAAGTTCATTTTTAAATCATTCTCACATTGTGTCTAGAATTTCTCTTGCTTGCTTAAAATCAACTTCAAATTTCTTGAATTCTTGACCTTGAGAAATAATTTTCTTCATTGTGTTTTGAATTTTTTTCAAATCTTTATCAGAAATGATATCTTCACCAAAATCAAAATCATAGTAAAAACCATCATCTGTATCTGGTCATGTAGCAATTTTAGCTTCTGGATAGAGTTGTTTTACAGCTTGTGCCATAATGTGTGACAATGAATGTCTTTTTGTAGATAGTGGGTATTCCATGGGGGATTAATTATTTAATTAAAAAACTTCTATTTAATTAATAGAAGTTTTGTGTATATTTTTTATTTTCAGCACAAAATCAACTATTTTAGAATAGAAGTTGAAGTTAAGGTTACAAGTTGTGCTAGGTACATTATGCCTTGTTTAGAAAGTACTTATGTACTATATTAATTTAGGTATTTTTGTCAATGATATTATATAAAATTATTAATGAATATGTTGCTATTAATTATTTTTTTATGTTATTATACATTTATGAACAACAAAGTAGTATATAAATCAAGACAAGAGGCAATTCTAATAGATGAATTGGCTAGTTCATCTATGATTTCAAAAGAACAGTTACTTGAAATAAAAGAGCATTACAATAAAAATGTACCTTACCACAATTTTTTACATGCATTAGTTGTAGCAGGGAAGGTACTAGAGCTTCCTACAGAGGATTATAATATTATTGAGGTAAGAAGTTTATTTGTTGCTGCTTTATTTCATGATGCTGGACATAATTGAACTGCAGAAGATTTAGATGAATTTAGGTCTTTGGATATTGCATTTGAAAACATAGAAAAATTTGAAACAAAATATAATTATGAATGAATAGATTTTCCTATAGTGAGAAAAGCAATTATTTGAACTGTTTTTAAAAATAGAGCTATTAATACAGGTAAATATGCCAGACTAATGGCTGATCTTGATAATCACACTCTTGGTTTAGATTTTGCTGATTTTTTGTATTATACAGATTTTTGAATGGCTGTTGAAATATGAGAACAAACTAATTGAAAAACTGACATACAAAAATGGTTTCAAAATATTAGTTATTTTAAATTCTTAATGTGAATTAATAAAAAAATATTTTTGGTTCAGGATTTTCAAAATGATTTATTACAAAATTGTTTACTGAATATTGAAAAATATATCAACATTTCACAAAATGACTTCCAAACATTAAAATGAGATAAGTTAATTGATTTATTTAATGTTTGGAAAAATAATGATATTACTCTTGAAGAATTTAGAAGTGAATTCTTTTAATATTAGTTTTTTACAAGTAAGTCGTAGTTTTTAATATTATTCAGATAATTTATTTTCAATAAATGATTAATGTTATTTTCTTGTTTATTTGTTAATAGAATGTTATTATAACTATATAAGCTAATATTTATTAAAAGGAGACATATGTTAATTTGAAAGATCCTAAAAAAATGACTAGAGTTAAATGCTTCAGATATTATTTTATCACCTTTATCTAAGCCATCAATTAAGGTCAACTGAGAAGTAATTCAAGATGAAAGTTTTGAAATTTTTGAAAGGGAAGTACTTGATAATGAAATCATGAGTATAATGTCAGAAAAGCAAAGAAGAGAATTTGTTGACACTAAAGAACTTGATTTTGGTATAGATATGAAGGGGTATTCTAGATTTAGAGTAAATGCTTTTATTCAAAGAGATTGATATGCTGTTGTATTTAGACCTATTAAATCTGAATTACCTACTTTTGAACAACTATGAGTACCACAACAAGTGCTTGATTTTGTAGAAAAAAAACATGGACTTATACTTGTGACTTGATCAGTAGGGTCTTGAAAATCTACTACTCTTGCAGCATTATTAAAACATATAAATCAAAATCATAAAAAACATATTATTACAATTGAGGATCCAGTTGAATTTATACATAAAAATGATAAAAGCCTTGTTGAACAAAGAGAAGTTTGAACAGATACTCATAGTTTTGATAATGGTTTAAAATATGCCTTAAGACAAGCTAGTGATGTAATACTTGTTGGGGAAATGAGAGACTTAGAAACATTTAGATTAGCTCTAAGAGCTGCTGAAACTGGGAATTTAGTTTTAGCAACCCTCCATACATCTGGTGCAGCGAGAACGGTTTCAAGAGTAATTGATATGTTTCCATGAGACGAAAAAGAACAAATTAAACAACAATTAAGTGAATGATTAATTGGAGTTGTGTGGCAAGATTTATTAAAAAGAGCTGATGGTAAATGAAGAATTCCAGCATGTGAAGTACTTGTTAATTCTACTAGTGTTTCTAATATGATTAGAAAATGACTTACTCATCAAATTGATTGAGTTATTGAAACAAGCAGAGCTGAATGAATGGTTCCTATGAAAAAATCATTAGAAAAGTTATTTGGAATGGGATTAATATCAAAAGACAACTATGAGTATAATTTAAAATATCTTTCAACTAAATAATATGAATTCAAATTTAAAGGATGCATTAATTATCAATCAACTTATAGAAGATAATAATGATTTTTGAGATAAAATTAGAGATGTTGATGACAACAATATTTATAAATTATTTAAAAGGCTCTATGTTAAAAAAAATATAATTGAAGCAGATTTAACCAATTTGCAGGATAATTTTAATAAATTTATACCTGAAAAATTTCTAACAGAGATATGAAAAAAGTCTAGTTGAAGAATCAATATTGGAACATCTGTGGAAAAATTTTTACATATAATGTTTGTTGATATTTCAGGTTTTACAAAAATGAGTGAAGAGCTATCTTCTGCTAATACTCTTATATTATTGAACATATATTTTGATGCAATCGTAGAAATATCTAAGAAAAATTGATGATATGTTGATAAATTTTTATGAGATTGAATAATGCTTGTTTTTGATTGTAAAAGCAGTGATTCTGCAGTTAAAACTGCAATAGAAATTAGACAGTTTATGGATAAAATAAACCTTTCAAAATTACGTAAAGATATTACAGTTTGAATCTGAATACATTCTTGAAAAGCAATTTTATGAACAATTGGATCAAGACATAGAATGGATATTACTATTATTTGAGATAATGTAAATATTGCATCAAGGCTTGAAGATATGACAAGACGTTTGGATGATTGGATTATTATTTCAAAAAATACTTATGATCTGATTGATAAGAAAAAAGATCTTTCAATCAGTAATCTCTGAGAAAATGAAATTAGAGGTAGGGATTCAAGGATACATTTATACTGAATTTCTGAAGAATAGTACTTCACATAATATTATTTAAGAGAATTTTTAATATTAGCATGAAATATATAAAAAAACTAACATCTATATTGGATGGTAGTTTTTTTATTGCCTTAAAGTAGGAGAGAGGTAGTTACTAAATTAATTATTATAAATAATAGTAATTTAATTAACTAAATTAATTTAATGAACAAATATATGGTTAGTTAAATTAATACACTAAAACAAGATTTAGCACAAAAGCAAGAAAGCTTACTTATCAAGAAAGACTCACAATATAACTACACATAAGTTATATTATGTTAACTATAATAAATAACACTAATTATACCCTTTATTTGACAATGTATACAATATTTGTACTAGAGATTCACAACTACTTATTACCTATTAAATAATGTGTACATAAATTATTTCTTTATTTAATTATTATAATTGTTTTAATAGAAAATTAATTCAATTAAAAAAAGAAGTAAAACTACTTCTCCTCTGTTTTATCTTTGATGATAGTTAAAAAACTCTTAAAGTAATTTTTATATTCTTTTATGTAAAAATGTAAATCTTGAGTGAATGTATCTGGAAATTGTTTCATCTCATCCTCTAATTCATTTATTGAATAGAAAAGGACTCATTTAGCTTCTTTATCAACATTTTTAACAGATCATCAATACACTCATATGTAGATATGAATTTTATTTGAGATAGTTATTTTTTCCCCTTTAATCAATTTTTCTATATTAATTATTTTAGTATCAACATGTTCCACAACTGCTGTTGAGCTTATATATTTACTTAATAGATTATAAGTTTTAAGAAAATCTTGATGATTATTTAAGACTATTGAAGGAACTTTTAATTCTTGAACACTTTCAACCATAGCAGTAAAATCAGCTGTATCACCACTTACTACATGTCATCAAATAGATTTATCCAAAAGGTTTGCATTATGTCCCTTATTTGAAGATCTTTTTTGAAGTATTAACTCTCACGATTCATTGAATAAGAAAATATTAATTACTTCTATAGCCTTTGTGGGTTCTCAGTTAGTTTTAAATTCATTAACTTGTTCCTTATAAAATTCATCTCTATCCATTGGTATAGAGATGAATGGATTCTTTAAATCAAATGTATTTACAGTTTCGGACATTCATAAATTGGTTATATTCCGTCTTTAACACTCATGATATAACTATTTGTTGTTTCTAAGTTACATTGTTCTGAGAATTTTTCACTCATAATAGGATTATGAATAATGTTAGCACAATATTCTATATTTTCTGGTACAAAAGAATTATAAGCATATAAATCTGCTTGAGGAGCTATGTTCACTAAGGCAAAGAAAAGTAAAAAGTCCATTGATTTAACAGTTATTATTAATATACTTATTGTATAAGAAAAAAGATATTTGTAAAACTATTTTGTTAAAAACTTATAAATGAGCCTTATTTAAAGGCTATACTATATTGAACTCTAGATGAAGCACCTCAAAATAAAAATTGATAAACTGGAATTTGTGGAAGAAACTATATTGAAAGATGTAGATTTTGTGATTAATGAAAATGATAGAATTTGTATTGTTTGAAATAATGGAAGTGGTAAAACTACTCTTATGAAAACAGTCTTGTGAGAAATCAAAAGTTTTGACGGTTTTATTGAGAATGTTGGAAATCTAACACTCGGTTACCTACATCAGATATATTCTGATAATGAGGAAAAACTAGTTAATCAAGAGCTTAAAGAAGGCTTTATAGATGTTATTATAAAAGAAAAAGAACTAAAATTTCTTGAAGAAGAGATGACTAATGATCCAGATAATATGCAGTTAGTTGAAGATTATTCTGTTTTACTAGAGCAATTTAGCATTATTGGATGATATGACTATAATAATAAGATTCACCAAGTTGCTAATGGTATGTGAATACT
>CALLPO010000044.1 GCA_938015605.1 uncultured Candidatus Altimarinota bacterium
GTCTGCATACGTATTTCACTGTTCTACTGATATTGCTTTTATTTCATCATGAAGATTTTCAAACATATTCATTTCTAGAAGTTCCTCTTTTGAAGAAGGTTTAATTACAATAATATTATTAATAACTGTAAGTGCTTCTTCTACATTTTCAAGCATAACAAGTGATTGTGCTTTTGATAATAATAGTGAAGGATTTTCACTTGATAGTTCAAGTCCTTTTTCTGCATTTTCTAAAGCTTTGTCCCATAGGCCAATTATAATATATACGTTTGCCCTCTCAACAAAAATAAACAGTTCATTCTCTTCTAAATCAAGATCATCAATACTATCTAAAAGTTCTAAACGAACAACCATGTCTTCTTCACGATTATACTGGCTCCAAAGGTATGATGCTTCTTGTTTTCTTTTTATATTTTCTTGATTCTTTAGCAATTTTCAACTCTCAAGTAGTTGTTCTTCTTTAAATTTCACGATAAATTCTTCAAGATGTTTTTGTTGTACTTTTACATTCTTTTGTATTTCTTTTCAGAAGTTTTTATTCAGATTATCCTTTACATCTTTCATTGTTTTCCAACCAACTATTCAAAAACCTGCAACAACTAAAGTCATAACTAACCACAAGAAATTTACAGTATTTCAAGAGTACGATAATGCTCTATCAACACTGGCAAGCTCTCTATTATTTAGTTCAATATTTAACTCTCTTCTTGTTTTTTCTAAGTCAGTTCTGAGTTCTTTCATTTCTGCTAAGATAAATCTTTGTGTCCATGAAATATCATCAGGAACAACAAGTTTTGTACCTGAATTAGTAACAGTTTCACTCTCATATTGATAAGATTGATCTGAATCTTCAGCAAAAGAAATATTAGCTGTAAGAAACACTCAAGTTATTCACAAAATAATTAGAGCAATAATTACTCTTAAACTATATTTTTTGTTCCCCATTTTTTTAAAATTATATATTTAATATATTGATTTAATTTATCAATATAAACTGATTTTTTGTATTCTATTTTAGAATAATTAAAAATCAATATTTATCGTTTTTTTACAAAAAAATTATCTTGTCATTACACTACTTGGTAGCATTTTAGCAATTCATACTCTCACTGAAGCTGCTGTAACTCAGAGCCCTGCTCATCTTGATTTAATTACATGAGGAAGAGGTTTTGCTAGTATTTGAGTCTCAACTATTGCAATGTTAGCTGTTCATTCTAAAGAAGCAATGTCTGATGAATTATCTACCATATCAAGTCATACTGTCATTTTTATTTCTGAATCATAGTATTCTATTTTTCAAACATAAGCTAGAGTTTTTCAATTAGATTTTGCAATAGAAGTTTGCTGTTTAAAAAACTCATCTTCATTCTCTAATTGTTTTAAAAATTCATCTCAGCAATAACGAGCATATTTTTCTCATACAAGAGGTTCTACTTCCACATCACTTATATCAACACTGTAACCAGAATATCTTGCAAGAATCACCAGTTTTCTCGCTACATCAAGTCCATTCAGATCATCCCAAGGATTAGGTTCTGTATATCACTCAGCATGTGCTTTTTTTACTATTTGAGAAAATGTTGCTTGTCACTTTTTTAATTCTGACATAATATATCAAAGTGTTCCAGAGAGTACTCATTCAACACTTTCAATTGTATCTTTAATCTTATCAGTACGTTCATAAACAAAGTTTAATACACCTCAACCTCACATCACTGTTGTATTTGTATCATATCTCCCCGTACATGACGTGAGTTCAATAAAGTCTTTCATTGAATAAAGAGACAGTGGGTTTTTATTAGCAGTAACAAGAAAATTAGATGACTCTTGTAATACATATTTATGAAAATTCAGGAGCTCTTTTTTTCAAGCAGTAACATCAGCAAACACTATCTCTCAATCCATTCAATGATTTTTCACTAATTGAATAAGTGAAGATAGTTCATTTAACTGTTCTCATTTTTCTCACATTAGTTCTCTGGCTTTTTCTCACTTTGAAATATCAAGTAAAAGGTCTGTATTAATTCAAGTTTCATCAAAAATATAGTGTGATGAATTTGCAATTCAGACAATCACAGATGGGTTAATATGGTTTTTTTGACCATCAAGTGTTACTATCTGTTTAATCAATTCCTTTCAAACATTTCCTGTTGCTCACAAGACAAAAATTCTTTGTTTCATAATTACTTTTCATTATTAATACAATGTTCCAAAATTTCAACTGCATTCAATGCAGCACCTCTAAGAAGCTGGTCTCAACTTATAAACAATTCTATTCACTTATTTCAAAACACTAAATTTTTTCTTATTCTTCAAACCTGTACATTATAGTTTCAACTAGCATATAGAGGCATTGGATATTTATTATTTTCAATATCATCAACTAATTCAACTCAGGCAGCTTTTGATAATATATTTTTTATGTCTTCAATATCTACATCTCTCTCAGTTTCAAGAACAATAGATTCACTATGTGCTCTCAGAGTTGGAATTCTTACACATGTACAGCTGATATCAATAGAGTCATCTCAAAATATTTTATGAGTTTCCCACACTACTTTCATCTCCTCTTTTGTGTATCAATTAGCCTGAAAAGCATCAATATGAGGAATCACATTAAAAGCAATATTTTCAACAAATGCTTCTACTTTTGGTTCCTCTCAAGCAAAATATTTTTTTGTATTTTCTTCTAGTTCATTCATTCAAGCAGCTCAAGCTCAACTTGTTGCTTGATAGGTAGACATAATTATTTTCTCTATCCCATATTTTTTGTATATTGGATTCAATATGACTGCTGCAATAGCTGTAGTGCAGTTTGGATTAGCTATAAGTTCAGCATCTCAAATGGTACTTCCATTGACTTGAGGAACCACTAAAGGAATATTATCATCATATCTAAAAGCAGAAGAATTATCAATACACCTGCATCACCTATCTATTGCTACAGGAATATATTGTTTAGAATTTTCTCATCATACAGCAAATAGAGCATAATCTAGATTATCAAAAAAGTCATTATTCACTTCTTGAATAGTGATTTCTCACATAAATGTTTGAACGACTTTTCCTGCACTTCTAGAACTTGCTCACAAATGTAACTCTGAAATTGGGAGATTAAGTGTTTTAATACATTTAATCATTTCTACTCAAACTGCTCAAGTACACCCTACTATTCAGACACTATATTTTTTCATAGTTTAATCTTTAGTTATAAATTCATTATGCAAAACATTCACAGCTTTTTTCATATCTTTCTCATCAATTCCAAATATCATAGCTCTTTGTAGTCTTCATTGACTAGCAATTTCAATATTAATATCATTCTCACTTAATATTCTAGTGGCTCTTGATAGAAGTCAAACATAATTTTTCATATGCTGTCCTACACAAAAAATTAGAGATTTATTTATTCTATATTCTACGAATTCCATAGAATTATTTTCCCCCATTCAGAATTCATTTTTTATTTCTTGAGACATTTTTTCAAGAATCTTTTCATCTACATGGCATCAGTCAATTGTGAAACTTATTTCTGATTCTGAAGCTGAAACAATATCTACTCAAAAGTAATTTTTCACTATTGCAAATAGTCTTGACAGGATACCATTTTCAAACATTTTTCCAGAACTTATTGAGAAAAATATTACATTTTCTCTTCAACCTACAAAACTCACTCAAGAACATTTTTCTCATTTAGTTTCATCTCTATTACTATTTATAATCCATGAACCTTTTTCTCAACTAAAAGGATCATATAAATGAATCTTCACTCATGCTTCTTGCACTTCTGACCTGAGAGTCTGATGATGAAGAAGTTTTGCTTGAGCTCAACAATCTCAAGTAATCTCTCTTGCTGTAAGATAATCTAATTCAGGTATTAATACAGCATCATCAGGGTTATCAAGAATCCTTGGATCAGCACTGAGTAATCCTTTGACAGACTTTTGTATTTCTAGAACAACTCAGTGTCATTTTTGTGCTAATCATACGGTACAAACAGCCGCTGTAGCATCAGAATATCCTCTTCAAATTGCAGCTTCAATTCCTTCATCAAAGCTTCCCATATACCCAGACAATACAGGAATATATCATCATACAATCTTTTCCTCTATAATGTCTGAAAGTAAAAGAGATAAATGACTAAATATAGCTTTTTCATCTTTTCAATCTAAATCTCAGCCTTGAATTATATTTGAAAGATCAACACTTTTTGA